>JAFZAM010000022.1 GCA_017557265.1 Oscillospiraceae bacterium
GGAGGAACTTCCCCTTCGAGGCCATGACGGAGCCCCCGGTCTACCGCGTGCAGGTCGGGGCGTTCCGCGAGCGCGAGAGGGCCGAGCGCTACGCCGCGCTCCTGCGCGAGCGGGGCTTCAGCGACGCCTTCGTCGCCGTACCTTCGGCGTAAAGCGACGGATTTTCCGTCCCCGCGTAGCGAAAAAATATGTAATGTCCCGAATTTTGCCGTCTGCGCCCGCGGGCGGCAAAGTTCGGGTTTACTTTTACCCTTTACTATGTTAAAATCTTTTTAATGACCGCAGCGTTCATTGCATCATTGGAGGAGATTTGACATGGCAAGAAAAATGAAAACGATGGACGGCAACACCGCCGCCGCGCACGTCGCCTACGCATTTACCGAGGTCGCCGCGATATATCCAATAACCCCCTCGTCCGTCATGGCCGAGCTCGTCGACCAGTGGTCGGCGGAAGGCCGCAAGAACATCTTCGGACAGACGGTCAGCGTCGTCGAGATGCAGTCCGAGGGAGGCGCCGCGGGCGCGGTCCACGGCTCCATCGTCTCCGGCGCGCTCACCACGACGTTCACGGCCTCGCAGGGCCTTCTCCTGATGATACCCAACATGTACAAGATCGCCGGCGAGATGCTCCCCGGCGTCATCCACTGCTCGGCCCGCACCGTCGCGACGCACGCGCTGAGCATCTTCGGCGACCACGGCGACGTCATGAGCTGCCGCGCCACCGGCTTCGCCGAGCTCGCCTCGAACAATCCGCAGGAGGTCATGGACCTCGCCGCCGTCGCGCACCTCGCGACGCTCGAGGGCCGCGTCCCGTTCCTGCACTTCTTCGACGGATTCCGCACCTCCCACGAGATGCAGAAGGTCGCCGTCTGGGACTACGACGACCTCGCCGGGATGGTCGACAGGCCCTCGCTCGAGGCGTTCCGCGCCCGCGCGAACCTGCCCGCCCACCCCGTCCTTCGCGGCGCGGCGCAGAACCCCGATATCTTCTTCCAGGCGCGCGAGGCCTCCAACACGACCTACGCCGCCCTCCCCGCCGTCGTCGAGAAGTACATGAACGAGGTCAACCGCCGCCTCGGCACGAACTACGGCCTCTTCAACTACTACGGCGCGCCCGACGCGGAGTACGTCATGGTCGCCATGGGCTCGGTTTGCAACACGGCCGAGGAGTGCGTCGACTACCTCAACGCGAGCGGCATGAAGACCGGCCTCGTCAAGGTCCACCTCTACAGGCCCTTCGCCGTCGACCGCTTCCTCGCCTGCATCCCCGAGACCGTCAAGCGCATCGTCGTGCTCGACAGGACGAAGGAGCCCGGCGCCATCCACGAGCCGCTCTGTCAGGACGTCATAAACGCCCTCGCGGGCTCGAAGTTCGCGGCCGTCCCCGTCGTCGGCGGGCGCTACGGCCTCGGCAGCAAGGACACGACCCCCGGCGCCGTCATCTCCGCGTTTGAAAACGCCGCGGCGGCCGCCCCGGTCGACGGCTTCACGATAGGCATCGTCGACGACGTGACCGGCCTCTCGCTGCCTATAACGCGCGAGCCCGACACGAGCGCCGAGGGCATCGTCGCCTGCAAGTTCTGGGGCCTCGGCTCCGACGGCACGGTCGGCGCGAACAAGAACTCCATCAAGATAATCGGCGACCACACGGACATGAACGTGCAGGCCTACTTCCAGTACGACTCGAAGAAGTCCGGCGGCGTCACGATCTCCCACCTGCGCTTCGGCAAGGCCGACATACGCTCGACCTACTACGTCACGAAGGCAGACTTCGTCGCCTGCCACGCGCCGAGCTATATAGAGCGCTACGACATCGTGCAGGACGTAAAGCCCGGCGGCGCGTTCCTGCTCAACTGCGCCTGGGAGGGCGACGAGCTCGCCGCGCACGTCCCCGCCGCCGCGCGCAGGTATATAGCCAGGAACAATATCCGCTTCTATACCGTCGACGCCATCGGCCTCGCGGCCAAGATAGGCCTCGGCGGCAGGACGAACACGATACTCCAGTCGGCGTTCTTCAAGATCTCCGGCATCCTGCCCATCGACGACGCCGTCAAATACATGAAGGACGCCATCACCGCGACCTACGGCAACAAGGGCGAGAAGGTCGTCAGCATGAACCACGCCGCCGTCGACGCGGGCCTCGAGAACATCAGGGAGGTCGCCGTCCCCGCCGAGTGGGCCGACGCGGCCGACGAGGCAAAGGGCGCGGGCGTGACGTGCTCCGACCCGAAGCTCAAGAAGTACGTCGACGAGGTCATGGTCCCCGCCAACGACATGAGGGGCGACTTCCTGCCCGTCAGCGCCTTCACAGACACGGCCGACGGCGCGCTCCCGCAGGGCACCGCCGCCTTCGAAAAGCGCGGCATCGCCGTCTCCGTCCCGCAGTGGATACCCGCCAACTGCATCCAGTGCAACCAGTGCTCCTACGTCTGCCCGCACGCGGCGATACGCCCGTTCGTCTTCGACAAGGACGAGCTCGCCAAGGCGCCCGCGGGGCTCGAGACGGTCAAGATGACCGGCAAGGGCTGCGAGGAGCTCCGCTTCGCGATAATCCCCACGCCGCTCGACTGCACGGGCTGCGGCTCCTGCGCCAACGTCTGCCCCGCCAAGGAGAAGGCGCTCGTCATGAAGCCGCTCGAGGAGACGCTCCCGGCGCAGGCCGCCTTCGACTACGCCTACGCGAACGTCTCCGAGAAGGAGGTCCCCTTCGCGAAGACGACCGTCAAGGGCAGCCAGTTCGTAAAGCCTCTGTTCGAGTTCTCCGGCGCGTGCGCCGGCTGCGGCGAGACGCCGTACGCCAAGCTCATAACCCAGCTCTTCGGCGAGCGCATGACCATCGCCAACGCGACGGGCTGCTCCTCCATCTGGGGCGGCAGCGCGCCGAGCACGCCGTACACCGTCAACAAGGACGGCCACGGCCCCGCGTGGTCGAACTCGCTGTTTGAGGACAACGCCGAATTCGGCCTCGGCATGCTCAAGGCCGTCAAGCAGCGCCGCCTCGGCCTCGCCGAGAAGGTCAAGGCCCTCGCCGGCGAAGACGAGCTCGGAAAAGCGGCCGCCGCGTGGCTCGACGCCATGAACGACGGCGAGGCCTCCAAGGCCGCCGGCGCGAAGCTCCTCGAGCTCGCGAAGAAGTCCGCTTCTCCCGCGGCGGCGGAGATAGCCGCGAACGCCGACCTGCTCGTCAAGCCCTCGTTCTGGTGCTTCGGCGGCGACGGCTGGGCGTACGATATAGGCTACGGCGGCCTCGACCACGTCCTCGCGAGCGGCGAGAACATCAACGTCTTCGTATTCGATACCGAGGTCTACTCCAATACGGGCGGCCAGTCCTCCAAGGCGACCCCGCTCGGCGCCGTGGCGCAGTTCGCGGCCGCCGGCAAGGCCGTCAAGAACAAGGAGCTCGCCCGCATGGCCATGACCTACGGCTACGTCTACGTCGCGCAGATAGCCATGGGCGCGGACTACAACCAGACCATCAAGGCTCTGACCGAGGCCGAGGCCTACGACGGGCCGTCGCTCATCATCGGCTACGCGCCCTGCATAAACCACGGCTCGCGCAAGGGCATGGGCAAGTCCATGACCATCGCCAAGGAGGCCGTGCAGGCCGGGTACTGGAACCTCTTCCGGTATAATCCCGCCGCCGAGCAGCCCTTCTCGCTCGACTGCAAGGACCCGACCGGCAGCTTCATGGACTTCATCATGAGCGAGGTCCGCTACTCCTCCCTCAAGCTCAGCTTCCCCGAGCGCGCCGACAGGCTCTTCGCGCAGGCTGAGAAGAACGCGAAGGACCGCTTCGAGGAGCTCAAGAGCGTCAGGGAACTTTACAACAACTGAAAAAGATAGTATAATCGAGAGCGGCGCAGCATCCTTCTGCGCCGCTCTCGAAGTTTATTGAAAAAGCCCCGAGGAAAGGCGGTTTTTGAATGAGAATAGTTATCATAGGCTGCGGAAAGATAGGCGGCAAGCTCGCGGGCGTCCTCAGCGACGAGGGCCACGACGTCGTCGCCGTCGACGTCAGCGAGGAGATCGCGACCAGGCTCTCCGACAGGTACGACGTCATGAGCCTGCAGGGCAACGGCGCGACCCTCGACGTCCAGCGCGAGGCCGGCGTCGACAGAGCCGACGTCGTCATCGCGACCACCGAAAAGGACGAGGCGAACATACTCTGCTGCCTGCTCGCGCGCAAGCTCGGCGCCAAACATACGGTCGCCCGCGTGCGCGACCCGGCGTATTCCGGCCAGCTCGACTACCTGCGCGACGAGCTCGACCTCTCGATGAGCATAAATCCCGAGTTCGCGACCGCGACCGAGATATTCAGGAGCATCCGCAACCCCGCCGCGGGCAAGGTCGAGACCTTCGCCGGCGGCCGCGTCGAGATCATCGAGACGCGCGTCAGGGAGGACGGGCAGCTCGCGGGCGTCGCCCTCAAGGACGCGCAGCGCGTGACGGGCGTAAAGCTCCTCATCTGCGCCGTCGAGCGCGACAGCGAGGTCGTCATCCCCAAGGGCGATTTCGTCCTCAAGGCGGGCGACCGCATCTCGATCGTCGCCTCCAACAGGGAGGTGCAGGAGCTGTTCCGCCGCTGGGGCATGCTGCGCCGCGGCAATATGAGCGTCCTGCTCATCGGCGGCAGCCGCACTGCCGTCTACCTCGCGCGCCAGCTTCTCGCCGCGCGCTACGGCGTCACCGTCATCGACTCCGACAGGGAGCGCTGCCTCGAGCTTACGGACCTGCTGCCGGGGGCGAACATCGTCTGCGGCGACGGGACCGACCCGGAACTCCTCGACGAGGAGGGCCTGCGCGACTTCGGCACGCTCGTAGCCCTCACGGGGGACGACGAGAACAACATCATCATCTCGCTTTTCGCCGCCTCGCGCGGCGTCGGCAAGGTCATCGCCAAAGTAAACCGCACCGAGCTCGCCGAGATGGCCTCCGACTCGCTGCTCGAGAGCGTCGTCTCGCCGCGCAGCGTCTGCGCGGGGTACATACTGCAGTACGTCCGCTCCATGGCCAACACCGAGGGCAGCAACGTCGAGACGCTCTACCGCCTCGTCGGCGAGAGGGTCGAGGCGCTCGAGTTCCTCGCGGCGGACGATCCCGAGCTCACCGCCAAGCCCCTGCGAGACCTCCACGTCAGGAAAAATCATCTGATCGCCTGCATAATCCGCGGCGAGTCCGTCATAATCCCCGGCGGCTCCGACGAGATAAGGCAGGGCGACCACGTCGTCGTCGTGACGACCGAGAACGGCCTCGACGACCTGCGCGGCATCCTCAGCTGAAGGGAGGGCGGAGCGTATTAACAGACGAATGGTTTTGTTCACGGTAGGCCGCGTCTGCAGGGCGGAGGGCGTCATGCTCCTCATCCCGGCGATCGTCTCCGTGATATACAGAGAGGACGGGTGGAAGTGGTTTCTGCTGACGGCCGCGATAGCCGCCGTCTTCGGGACGCTGCTGACCCTCTTTAAGCCGCGCACGCGCGCGATCTACGTCCGCGAGGGCCTCGTCATAACGGGCATGAGCTGGATGTTCGTCAGCATCATCGGCGCGCTGCCGTTCTTCTTCTCGGGCGAGATACAGGGCTATATAAACTGCCTCTTCGAGACGTGCAGCGGCTTTTCCACGACGGGCTCGACCGTCGTCTCCTCGCCGGAGAGCCTCTCCATGGGCATAGGCTTCTGGCGCTGCTTTATCCAGTGGCTCGGCGGCATGGGCGTGCTCGTCCTGCTGCTGACGGTCCTGCCGCTCGGCAACGAGCGCTCGATGCACCTCATGCGCGCGGAGGCGCCCGGCCCCATGGTCGGCAAGCTCGTCCCCCGCATGAAGGACACCGCGAAGATACTTTACGCCATATACATAGGCCTCACGCTCGCCGAGGCGATACTCCTAAAGTTCGGCGGCCTGACGGTCTACGACTCCATCGTCCACGCCTTCACGACGGCGGCGACGGGCGGCTTTTCGACCCACTCGGCCAGCATCGCGTACTTTGACAGCAAGTACGTTGAGATCGTCGTGACGGTCTTCATGTTCCTCTTCGGCGTCAACTTCAACATCTATTTCCTACTGCTTTGCGGGAAATTCAAGGACGTCGCGAAAAACAGCGAGCTGCGCCTCTATCTGACCGTCGTATTCGGCGGCATGATAGTCATCGCGCTCAATATCATGAAGATATACGGCGGGTTCTTCCCGGCGCTGCGCCAGTCCTCGTTCCACGTCGCGACCCTCATGAGCACGACGGGCTACGGCACCGCCGACTTCGACACGTGGCCGGCCTTCTCGAAGGCGATCATGCTGCTCATGCTCATAATCGGCGCGAGCGCCGGCAGCACGGGCGGCGGCATCAAGTTCCAGCGCGTCATGATATGGGTCAAGAAGATACTCTCCGACCTGCGCCAGATATTCCGTCCGCGCGCCGTGACGACCGTCCGCATGGACGGAAAGCGCGTCCCCGATGCGGCGGTGCAGAGCGCCTCGAACTACTTCGCGCTCTATTTCTTCATCAGCGCGCTCTTTGCGCTCATCGTCTCGATAGACGGCTTCTCGCTGGAGACGAACCTGACCGCCGTCATGACGTGTCTGTCGAACGTCGGCCCCGGCTTCGGCGGCGTCGGCCCGACGCACACGTTCGAGGCGTTCTCGGGGCTGTCGAAGCTCGTCCTCTCGGCGGCGATGCTGCTCGGCAGGCTCGAGCTCTTCCCGATGCTCGCCCTGCTCGACTTCCGCAAGCTCTTTACAAACCGCTGAGGGCGGTCCTCCGCGCGTAAATAATCCGAAAGGTCGTATATATATGGAGCTTAAACAGATAGCCGATCTCGCGGGCCGCATCCGCGGGAACATGGAAAAGGTCATCGTCGGCAAGTCCGGCGAGGTCGAGCTCATCGTCTGCGCCCTCCTCGCGGGAGGCCACGTCCTGCTCGACGACGTCCCCGGCACGGGCAAGACCGTGACGGCGAAGTCGCTCGCGCGCTCCGTCGCGGCGGACTTTTCGCGCATCCAGTTCACGCCCGACCTGCTCCCCGGCGACGTCACGGGCATGAGCGTCTACAACCAGAAGGAGGCCGCCTTCGAGTTCCGCGAGGGCCCGGCCTTCACGAACGTACTGCTCGCGGACGAGATAAACCGCGCCACGCCGCGCACGCAGTCGGCCCTCCTCGAATGTATGGAGGAGCGGCAGATAACCGTCGACGGCGTCACGAGACAGCTCTCCGAGCCGTTTTTCGTCATCGCCACGCAAAACCCCGTCGAGACCGCCGGCACGTTCCCGCTGCCCGAGGCCCAGCTCGACCGCTTCCTCATGCGCATGAGCATGGGCTACCCGAGCGCCGAGGGAGAGATGGACGTCATCGCGAGATTTATAGATAA
>JAFZAM010000023.1 GCA_017557265.1 Oscillospiraceae bacterium
CGTGCGTACGGCTGCCGTCTATCTCGGGTCTGCGCGCCGCGAGCACGCGCCAGAGCCGCGCGAGGTCGTCGCGCGTCGGGCGCAGCAGGGCGCGCTCCCCGTCGGAGATATCCTTCCCGCCGAGGAAGCTCGAGCAGAGATAGTAGCGGATGTGCTCGTCCTCGCCGGACTGCACCGCGTCGCGCAGCAGGAGCTGGACGGTGCGCGTGCCGTGGAAGTCGTTGATGCTCGGCTCGAAGGCGAGGCAGCAGAGCGAGCCCTCGCGCAGCTCGAGCTCGGCCAGCCGCTTGGAGAAGAAGATGGCCTCGACGCTCCCGTCGCGGCGGGATACGCGCATCTTGGTATGCTTGTCGCCGCCGATGGAGAGTATCTGGTCGACGCGCGCGTCCTTGAGGCAGAGCATGGGCGGCTGGTTGCCGTTGCCCCACGGGGCGAGGGTGAAGAGCTCCTCGATGTTGCGCAGCGTCAGCATGCCGAGGTCGGTGAGCTCGGCGTCAATGGGCAGAAGGCGGGGCTTTATCTCGCTGACGTGCTTAGCGTAGTATTCCGTCAGCGCGTCGCGGAAGCCGTCTATCTGGTCGGCGTAGAGGTTGACGCCGGCCGCGAAGGCGTGCCCGCCGAAGCTTATGAGCCTGTCGGACATGGAGCTGAGCGCGTCGTAAATGGGGAACCCGTCCCAGCTGCGGCAGGAGCCGCGGCCTATGCCGTCCTCTATGCATATTACGACCGCCGGGACGCCGAAGCGCTCCATGAGCCGCGAGGCGACGATGCCGGAGACGCCGTGGTGCCAGTTCTCGTCGGCGAGGACGATGGGGGTCGTGACTATCTCGGGCAGGCGGGAGACGGCCTCGGCGAATATCCTGTCCTCGACGGCGCGGCGCTGCGTATTGAGGTCGCAGAGCGTCTCCGCGAGCTCGGCCGCGGCGGCGGAGTCCTCCGCCATGAGCAGGGCGAACGCGTCCTCGACGCGGCCCATGCGCCCGGCGGCGTTTAGCTTCGGGATGATCGTGAAGCTCACGTCCACGTCGGAGGCGTGCAGCGGCTGTACTCCGAGCCTGTTCATGAGCGCGAGGATGCCCGTCCTGCCGCCGCCGTTTCTGTATATCCTGATGCCGTGGCGTATCAGCGCGCGGTTTTCGCCCGTGACGGGCATGATGTCGGCTATCGTGCCGAGCGCGACGAGCTCGACGTAGTCGCGGACGACCTGCTCGAGCTTCTCCGGCCCCTCGAGGGCGCAGACGAGCTTGAAGGCGACGCCGACTCCCGCGAGGCCCTTGAAGGGGTACTCGCAGTCGGGGCGCAGCGGGTCGACGACCGCGCAGGCGTCCGGCAGCGTGTCGGAACACTTATGGTGGTCGGTTATGACGAAGTCGACGCCGAGGGAGCGACCGAGCGCGACCTGCTCGACGGCGGTGACGCCGCAGTCGACCGTGACGATGAGCGTCACGCCGCGGGAGGCTATCTCGGTTATCGCCTCGTTCGAGAGCCCGTAGCCCTCGGTCAGGCGCTCGGGTATCTTGACGTCGCACTGCAGTCCGCGGCGGCGCAGATAGTCCGTCACGGTCGCGGTGGCGGTCAGCCCGTCGACGTCGTAGTCGCCGAAGACGGCGACGTGCTCTTTATTTTCGACCGCGCGCTCGATGCGCGCGACGGCCCTGTCCATGTCGGTCATCAGGAAGGGGTCGTTGAGAAGACCGAGATCGTCGCGCAGCCGCTCCTTCGCCTCTTCGTAGGAGCCGCAGCCGCGCGAGGCCATGATGAGCGCGAGCAGGGGGGAGAGGCCGGCCTCGGCCAGCTCGCGGGCCTTGTCCTCAAAGCCAGTCCTGACGTTCCAGTATTCCATTGCCACGGCTCGCGCCCTCCTTTCGCATTTCCGCTTTTCTTAATAGTATAACATATAATATAGCATATAGGAAGAGCGTTGACAAATGGTTTTTGCCCGCCCGTTTGACATTTTTGCATAAATAAAGGATTGCAAAAAACGGAAAAACAGTATATAATCATTAAAAAACGTACCCTCCCGGGCCGGATCACGGAAGGCTTGCCGCCCGGAAGCGCCGGGACCGCGGAAGCGGATCACCGGCGGGGATCGAATTGGAGGAAGGAAAAATGACCGAAAAAGAAAACTTTATGCGCATAGTCAACGGCCTCGAGCCCGAATGGGTGCCCCGCTACGGCGTAATCCCCGGGCAGGATCCGAGATTCAAGCCCGCCTGCATGAGCCCCATGATCAGCATCCTGCGGCACAGGGATCCCGACGGCGTTTTCCGTGACGTTTTCGGCGTCGAGTACACCCCGACCGAGAGCACCGGCGGCATGGCGCTGCCGACCCCGGGCCGCTTCATCCTCGACGACATCACCAAATGGCGCGACGTCATCAAGGCCCCGAGCCTCGAGGGCTACGACTGGGAGAAGATAGTCAAGGACGCCATGAAGAACATAAACAGGGAAGAGGTCGCCGTAGGTCTCGGCTGCCCCGGCAGCTATTTCCAGGCGCTCATGGCGTTCATGGGCTTCACCGAGGGCCTCTGCGCCATGTACGAGGAGCCCGAGGAGGTCATGGCCCTCATGGACTACCTCAACAACTTCTACGACACCATCACCCGCAACATCATCGATCTCGTCAAGCCCGACATATTCTCCATCGCCGACGACACGGCGACTTCGCTCAACCCGTTCATATCCCCGGATATGTACCGCGAGCTCATCAAGCCCTTCCACGCCAAGTCCTGCAGCTACGCGATGGAAAGAGGCGTCCCCGTCAACATGCATAACTGCGGCCGCTGCGAGGACAGCATCGACGACTGGCGCGAGTTCGGCGTCAGGATGTGGAACCCCGCTCAGGTCATGAACGACCTGCCGGCCATCAAGAAGAAATACGGCAACAGCCTCGTCCTCATCGGCTGCTGGGATTCCTCGGGACCGGTCGGCTGGCCCGGCGCGAGCGAGGAGCTCGTCCGCAGCGAGGTCCGCAGGACCATCGATACCTACGCCGTCGGCGGCGGCTTCATGTTCTGGGGCAGCGTCTGCGGCGACAAGGAAGACCCCGAGGTCAAGCAGCGCGGCGAGTGGATCTCCGACGAGGTCTACAACTACGGCCACGCCTTCTACAAGCATTGATCGCAAGCCATATCCGCTGCCGCTCCCGGGCCGCCGGGGGCGGCAGCGCGGCGTAATGAGACTTTTTCGGAGGACGAAGACATGATCCTGCATCCCGGAGGAACGGAACTGACGGCGGAGGCCGCGCGCCTCGCCGGCTTCAAAAAGGGCGACAAGATCCTCGACGTCGGCTGCGGCGACGGCTCGGGCATGCGCTTTCTCAGCGAGGAGCTCGGCCTCGAGACGACCGGCTGCGACGTCTCCAAGGAGATGGTAAAGCGCGCCCGCGAGTCGGGGCTCGACGTCATTGAGACGGACGGACTGGAGATAGACCTGCCGTCGCTGAGCTTCGACGGCGCGATAGCCGAGTGCTCGCTCTCGCTCATGGACAGACACGGCGAGCTTTTCCACGAGCTCTACTGCCTGCTCAAAAAGGGCTCGCGCCTCGTCATGACCGACCTCTACGACAGGATGCCGGATCCGGAGCGCGTCGCGCAGAACCGCGCCGAGGCGCTAAAGTTCCTCAATACCCGCCGCAAGGACGGCGAATGCGGCGAGGTCGCCGCGCCGTCGCCCGTCAGGCTCGACGGGCTTTTCATCGCGGATGAACTCATCCTCATGCTCGAGGAGACGGGCTTTTCCGTCAAGCTCTTTTCGGACAAAACGAAGCTGCTGCTCGATTTCGGCGCGCAGATACTCATGGACTTCGGCTCGTTTGAAAAATGGGCGGAGTCCGTCCCCGGCGACTGCGTCTTCTGCAAAACAAAGCCGGGCAAGAACGCGGGCTACTTCCTGCTCGTGGCGGAGAAGAAATGAGCAGCGTCGTCGGCATAGTTCCCGCCGCGGGGCTCTCGAGCCGCATGGGCGCCTTCAAGCCCCTCCTCCCGGTAGACGCCGAGAACGGGGAGGGGTGCGTCAGCGCGCTCGAAAGAGCCGTGACCGCGCTCCGCGCCGCCGGAGCGGGCCGCATCTTCGTCGTGACGGGCAAGAGCGCCGAGAAGCTGCGCCCGGCGATAGCGGATCTCCGCGCCGAGGAGGTCTATAACAACAACTACATGCTCGGCA
>JAFZAM010000024.1 GCA_017557265.1 Oscillospiraceae bacterium
AGCCACGAGGTCGACGGGGCCGACGCGGCGGGCCCTGCCCGTCTTCGCGCCGTACTCGAAGCCCGCCTCGCGGAGCCTGTCGGCCTCCTCGCCCGACATCTCGCAGACGAAGGGGCCCTCGCCGACGCAGGTGGAGTACGCCTTGACGATGCCGAGCACCTCGTCAATTTTCAGCGACGGCAGGCCCGCGCCTATGGGCGCGTAGGCCGCGAGGGTGTTCGACGAGGTCGTGTAGGGATAGATGCCGAAGTCCAGATCGCGCAGCGCGCCGAGCTGGGCCTCGAAGAGGATGCTCTTGCCCTCGGCCTGCGCGCGCTTTAAGTACTCGCCGACGTCGCAGATATAGGGCTTCATCGGCTCGCAGAAATCGGCGAGCCACTTATCGAGCATCTCCATCGTATAGGGCTTCGCCCCGTAGACCCGCTCGAGGATCAGGTTCTTCCATTCGAGCAGCTCGCGCAGGTGCTCGCGCAGCTCGTCGGGATAGAAGAGCTCGCCCGCGAGGACGGTCTTCTTCTGGTACTTGTCGGAATAAAACGGCGCTATGCCCTGCTTGGTCGAGCCGTACTGCTTGTCGGCAAGGCGCGCCTCCTCGAGCCCGTCGAGGTCGCGGTGCCACGGCAGCAGGAGCGACGCGCGGTCGGATATCTTCAGATCGTCGGGCGAGACCTCGACGCCCTTCGAGCGCACGTCCATGACCTCGGCGCAGAGGTTCTCCGGGTCGAGCGCGACGCCGTTTCCGAGCACGTTCGTCACGCCCTCGCGCAGTATGCCCGAGGGGAGCAGATGCAGGGCGAACTTGCCCTTCTCGTTTATGACGGTATGGCCCGCGTTGCCGCCGCCCTGATAACGGACGACGACGTTATAGTGGTCGGTCAGCAGGTCGACCATGCGGCCCTTGCCCTCGTCGCCCCAGTTGATGCCGACTATGACGCAGTTTTTCATGCTCACGCCTCCAGCTGTTTTTTGAGTCTCCCCATTATCTCCCTATAGGCCTCCTCGACGCCGCCGAGGTCGCGCCTGAAGCGGTCCTTGTCGAGCTTTTCGCCGGTCTCGGAATCCCAGAGACGGCAGGTATCGGGGCTTATCTCGTCGGCGAGGACTATCGTCCCGTCGGAGAGGCGGCCGAACTCGAGCTTGAAGTCGACGAGCGTCACGCCGCAGCCGGCCCAGAACTTTTTGAGCTCGTCGTTTATCCTGAACGAATAGCTCTTTATCGTGTCGAGCTCCTCGCGGGTGCACAGCTCCAGCGCGAGGGCGTGGTAGCCGTTGAGCAGCGGATCGCCGAGCGCGTCGTTTTTATAGGATATCTCTATCGTCGGCTCGGCGAAGACCTTCCCCTCGTCTATGCCGTAGCGCTTGGAGAAGGAGCCCGCCGCGATGTTGCGGACTATGACCTCCAGCGGGACTATCTTCACGCGTTTTACGAGCGTCTCGCGCTCGCTGAGCTCCTTTACGAAATGCGTCGGGACGCCCTTCGTCTCGAGCATGCGCATGAGGGCGTTGCTCATCTCGTTGTTGATGACGCCCTTGCCCGCTATCGTGCCGCGCTTGAGGCCGTTGAAGGCCGTCGCGTCGTCCTTGTAATCGATGATGAGCAGCTCGGGGTCCTCGGTCGAATAGACCTTCTTTGCCTTCCCCTCGTATAAAAGTTCTCCCTTTGTCATGGTGTCCTCCATTATTAAACCGGCCTGATGCCGTTACTCGACTGTTACGGATTTGGCGAGGTTTTTCGGCTTGTCGATGTCGCAGCCGTTCTCCTTCGCGACGTAGTAGGCAAGGAGCTGGAGCGGCACTATCTCGACCGCGGCCGAGAACAGCGCGTCCACCTCCGGGATGAAGAGCAGGTCGTCCGCGACGGAGAGCATCTTGCGGTTGGTGCGGAACGTCAGAGCGAGCACCTCCGCGCCGCGGGACTTGACCTCGACTATATTGCTTATCGTCTTCTCCGTGACGGAGGGGTTGCAGCAGAGGGCGACGACGGGCGTGCGCTCCTCGATGAGCGCTATCGTTCCGTGCTTGAGCTCGCCGGCGGCGTAGGACTCCGCGTGGATATACGATATCTCCTTCATTTTCAGCGCGCCCTCGAGCGCGACGGCGTAGTCCGTGTTGCGGCCGATGAAGAAGAGGGCGCGGTTGTCGTGATATTTCTTCGCGAGCGCGGGGATGGCGGGATTCAGGTCTATCGCCTGCTGGATGCGGCGCGGGAGCGCCTGCAGCGCGGCGACGTACTTGGACTGGTCCTCTATCCTGCCGAGTCGGGCGGCGAAATACACCGCGAGCATATTGAGCGTCGCGGTCTGGGTCGTATAGCCCTTCGTCGTCGCGACGGCTATCTCGGGACCTGCCCACGTATAGACCGTATAGTCCGCGAGCTTGGCGACCGTGCTGCCGACGACGTTCACGACGGCGAGCGTCTTCGCGCCGCGGGACTTGGCCTCCTTGAGCGCGGCGATGGTGTCCGCCGTCTCGCCCGACTGGGAGATGACGACGACGAGCGTCGTCCCGTCTATGAGCGGGTCGCTGTAGCGGAGCTCGCTCGCGAGCTCGAGCTGCACGGGAAGCCCGCAGAGGCGCTCGAAGGCGTATCTTCCGGCGCAGCCGGCGTAATAGGCCGAGCCGCAGGCCGTCACGACTATCTTGCTTATCGCGCGGAGCTCCCCGTCCGTCATGGCGGCGAGCTCCTCGAAATCGACTTTGCCGCCCGAAAGGCGCGGGGCTATCGTCGCCTTGACGGCGCCGGGCTGCTCCATGATCTCCTTGAGCATGAAATGCTCGTAGCCGCCCTTCTCGGCGGCCTGCACGTCCCAGAGGATGCGGGAGACCTTCTTGCGCAGCTCCTGTCCCGTGCAATCAAAAATGCGGATCGACCCCTCGGACAGCTCGGCGAACTCGCCGTCCTCGAGATAGATCACGCTTCGGGTGTAGTTTACCAGCGCCGTCACGTCGGAGGCGAAATAGTTCTCCCCGGCGCCGACGCCTATGATGAGCGGGCTCGCCTCGCGGACGGCGTATATCTTCCCCGGCTCCTCGGAGCAGATGACGCCGAGCGCGTAGGACCCGCGCAGGCGGTTGACGGTCCTGATGAGAGCGTCGCGCACGGAGCCGGCGTAGTACATCTCGACGAGGTGGACTATGACCTCGGTATCCGTCTCGCTCTCGAAGACATACCCGTCAGCGATCAGTTCTTCGCGCAGAGAGAGATAGTTTTCGATAATGCCGTTATGCACCACGGCAAAGCGTCCGTCGTTC
>JAFZAM010000025.1 GCA_017557265.1 Oscillospiraceae bacterium
ACGCCGTCGTCCTGACGGGCGACCTGCAGGTCAACGAGGCGCTCGTGACCGGCGAAGCGGACGAAATTCCCAAGACCCCGGGGGACAGCCTGCTCTCGGGCAGCTTCGTCATCTCCGGGCAGTGCCGCGCGCGCCTTACGAACGTCGGGCCGGACTCCTTCGCCTCGCGCCTGACGCTCGAGGCCAAGCGCCACCAGAAGGCGACCCAGTCGGAGATGATGAGCAGCCTCACCAAGCTCGTCAAGGTCATAGGCCTCATCATAATCCCCGTCGGGATAGTGCTCTTCCTCAACCAGTACCTGCGCCTTCACATGACGTGGAACGAATCCGTCCTCAAGACGGTCGGCGCGCTCGTCGGCATGATACCCGAGGGGCTGTACCTTCTGACGTCGATAGCGCTCGCCGTCTCCGTCGTGCGCCTCGCCCAGCGGCGCACGCTGACGCACGACCTCGCCTGCATCGAGACGCTCGCGCGGGTAAACGTCCTCTGCGTGGACAAGACCGGGACGATAACGGAGCCCGAGATGCTCGTCGAGAACGTCGCCCTGCTCTGCCCGGACCGCTTTATAATGAGCGACGTGCGCATGATAATGGCCGACCACACGGCCGCCCACGAGCGCGACAACGAGACCGAAAAGGCCCTCGCCGCCTGTTTCAGCGACGCGCCCATGCGCCGCGCGACGGGGATAATCCCGTTTACGTCCAAGACCAAGTACGCGGGGACCATCTTCGAGGGCGACGAGACGTATCTCATCGGCGCGCCGGAAATACTCCTCGGGGAGCGCTTTCCCGAGTACGAGGACGAGCTCGAGCCCTATTACGAGACGGGCTGCCGCCTGCTCATGCTCGTCATGTACGACGGGCCGCTCGAGACCGAGACGCCGGACGGGAACAAGGTCCTGCCCATCGCGCTCATCTCGATAACCAACAAGATACGCGACTCCGCGCGGGAGACGTTCGAGTTCTTCCGCCGGCAGGGCGTCAGGATAAAGGTCGTCTCCGGAGACAACGCGCGCACGGTCTCCGGCATCGCGCTCAAGGCCGGCGTCGAGGGCGCGGAGCACTATATAGACGCGCGCGAGCTCGATACCGACGAGAAGCTCCGCGACGCGGCGGTCAGATACACGGTCTTCGGCCGCGTGACGCCCGAGCAGAAGCGGAAGATAGTCCGCGCGCTCAAGGCCGCCGGCAACACGGTCGCCATGACGGGCGACGGCGTCAACGACGTGCTCGCCCTCAAGGAGGCCGACTGCAGCGTCGCCATGGCGTCCGGCAGCGACGTCGCCTGCCAGGTCTCGCACATAGTCCTCATGGACTCGGATTTCGCCGCCATGCCGAACGTCGTCGCCGAGGGACGGCGCGTCATCAACAACATCGAGCGCAGCGCGGCGCTCTTCCTCATCAAGAACATCTTCTCGCTCATCATGGCGCTGCTCTCGCTCGCGGCGGGCTTCATGTACCCCGTCGAGGCGACGCAGCTGTCGCTGTTCAGCACGTTCACGATAGGCGTGCCGAGCTTCGTGCTCGCGCTCGAGCCGAGCACGGGGACCGTGCGCGGCCGCTTCCTGCGAAACGTCCTGCTGCGCGCGGCGCCCGCGGGCGTGGCCTACGTCGTGCTGCTGCTCGGCGTCATAGCCTTCGGCGAGGCGTTTTCCATCGACAGGACGCAGATATCGACGATATGCGCCATGCTGCTGACGGTCGCGGGCATGGTGGTCGTCTTCCGGCTCTGCCGCCCGTGGACGAAGCTGCGCAAGATAATGTTCGTGCTGCTCATTGCGGCGATAATATTCAGCTGCTTCTTCATGCGCTGGTGGTTCCGTCTGGCGACGCCGGAGCTCAGCTCCCTGCTCGTGCTCGCGACGTTCGGGCTGCTCTCGGCCCCGCTTATAGACTGGCTTTATAAACTCATGGGCAGGGCGATACTCGCCCTCGGCCGAAGGAAAGGAAAGAAAGCGACATGACCTTCATCGCTCTCGTCGTCGGCAAAGCCGTGACGTTTCTGCTGCGCCTGCTCGGGCGCAAGGGGACGTACCTCTCGGGCAAGATAGCGCTCAAGCTCTGCCCGGGCTTCATCGCGAAGGTGAAAAAGCCCGCGAAGATCCTCGCGGTCACGGGCACGAACGGGAAGACCACCGTCAACAACCTCATCAGCGACGCGCTCGAGGCCTCCGGGCGGCGGGTCCTCTCCAACCGCTACGGCTCTAACATCGCCGCCGGCGTCGCCTCCGCGCTCATCGAGGGCTCGACGCTCTCCGGAAAGCCGAAGTACGACGTCGCCGTGCTCGAGTGCGACGAGCGCAGCGCGCGGCTCATCTTCCCGGGGCTGAAGCCCGACCTCATCCTGATAACGAACATCTTCCGCGACTCCATGCGCCGCAACGCGCACCCGGAGTACATCGCGGACTTCCTCGCCTCCGGCATCCCGGACGGGACGGAGCTCCTGCTGAACGCCGACGATCTCATCTCCTGCGGCATCAAGCCCGGCTGCCCGAGGACGTACTTCTCCCTCGACCCGCAGCCCTTCGAGCGCGAGCCGTGGGACAACATCGTCATGGACGTGCGCCTCTGCCCGGAGTGCGGGGCACACCTCGAATGGGACTTCAGGCGCTATAACCATATCGGCCGCGCCCGCTGCCCGAAGTGCGGCTTCACTTCGCCCGAGGCGCAGTTCCGCCTCGTCTCCGCCGACCCGGAGACCCTCCGCGGCGAGGCCGATTTCGGCGGGGAAAAGATAGAGCTACCGCTGCACGGCACCGCCGTCTACAACATGTATAACTCGCTCGCCGCCGCCGCGGCGCTCGTCAAGCTCGGGCTCGCGCCAGCCGAGGCCGCGAAGGCGCTCGGGAGCGTCGCGATAGTCGGCTCGCGCTTTACCGACGAGACGCACGGCGGGAAAAAGCTCACGATGATAATGGCGAAGGGGCTCAACGCCGTCGCCTGCTCGCGCTCGTTCGACTTCGTGAACGCCGCCGACGGGCGCAACACGGTCGTCCTCATGCTCGACGACGTGTTCGACCAGAAGGAGAGCTCGGAGAACATCGCCTGGCTCTACGACGCGGACTTCGAGCTGCTCGCGGGGGAAAACGTCGCGCGGGTAGTCCCCGTCGGCGTGCGCCGCTTCGACAGCCGCCTGCGCCTGCTGCTCGCGGGCGTGGACGATGAGAAGATAAAGCCCGCCGAGGGTCTTTCCGAGGCCGCCGCGGCCGTCGAGCCCGCCGAATGCGACCGCGTGTTCCTGCTCTACGAGCTCTACAGAGAGGCCGACGCGAGAAGGCTCTACGCCATGCTCGCCGACAGACTGGAGGAGGCCGCGAAATGAAGATAGAGTATCTTTATCCGGAGCTCGGAAATCTCTTCGGGGATTCCGCGAACGTAAAATATCTCCGCGCGTGCCTGCCGGAGGCCGAGATAGTCATGACGAAGCTCGGCGACAGACCCGCTTTCGCGGACGGCGCCGACCTGACCTACTGCGGGGCCATGACCGAGCGCGGGCAGGAGCGCGCGCTTAAAGAGCTCCGCCCGTGGCGCGAGGCTCTCGCGGAGTCCGTTGACGCCGGCGGACGCTTTCTCATGACGGGCAACTCCTTCGAGCTGCTCGGCGAGGTCATAGAGGGCGGCGCGGAGCCGCTCGAGGGCCTCTGCATACTGCCGCTTCGCGCGAAGCTCGACCTCGCGCACAGAAAGAATTCGCTCATCCTCGCCCGTGCCGACGGCGTGACGCTGACGGCGTTCACGAGCCGCTTTTCGTGCGCGTGGCCGGGGGAGGGGCTCGAGCCCTTCGCCGAGCTCGTGCGCGGCATAGGCATAAACCCGGACGCGCGTTTCGAGGGCGTCCGCAAAAACAACTTCATCGGATCGTACATGCTCGGCCCCGTCCTCGCGCTCAATCCCGGCTGGACGCGCGTCCTGCTGCGCGCCATGGGCTCCGACGCCGAGCCCGCCTTCCTCGAGGCGGCGGAAAAGGCGTATGAAACGCGCCTGAAGGAATTCGAGGATACGAGAAGGAAGCTGGACTGAAGGAGGAACGCATGAAAAGAGAGAAGATAAGCATATCGACCCACGCCGGCGAGATGATCGCCTCGCTCAAAAAATGCGCGTACCTCACCGCGAAGGCGGACGGGCGCGAGAACACCATGGCCATCGGCTGGGGCACGGTCGGCGTGCTTTGGGGCAGGGAGGTCTTCATCTGCTACGTCCGCAAGAGCCGCTTCACGCGCGAGCTGCTGGACAGGAACCCGGAGTTCACGGTCAACATGCCCGTCGGCGAGGTCGACAGGAAGATATTCACGGTCTGCGGCATGCAGAGCGGCCGCGACGTCGACAAGACCGCCGAGGCGGGCCTCACGCTCGTCCCGGGCGAAAAGGTCTCCGTCCCCGCGATAGCGGAGATGCCCATGACGCTCGAATGCAAAGTCCTCTACCGCCGCGAGCAGGACGTCGGCCTCCTCCCGCCGGAGATGCGCGAGAAGATATACCCCGGCGAGGACCCCGACTCCCACGTGACCTACGTCGGCGAGATACTCGACGCCTATATCATAAGAAAGTAAGCCGAAGGG
>JAFZAM010000026.1 GCA_017557265.1 Oscillospiraceae bacterium
GGTACCGGAGCGGCGGGCGGCGTGAAGGCGGGCTGCTCTGCCGCGGCCTTTTCAACGAACTCCGCGAGCTTGGCTCCGCAGTTGGTGCAGAATCTGCTTCCGTCGGGGAGCTGCGTGCCGCATTGGGTGCAGAACATGGACTTCTCCTCCTCTTTGTTCTACGGACGTCATCCGAATTCTTTTCTAATAAATTTAAGTATATATTTATTCAATTAAAAAGGCAAGAGAAAAATCGCCCTCCGCCGGCGCCGCGGGACGCTTTTCCGCTCCGTGTGCGCGGATGAGAAAAAAACCGCGCGGGGGCGCCGTCATATTTGAATACTTTGCATATTGTAAAGCCCGGCGATGAGGGCTATAATACGGTTTCCGGGCGGAGAATATCCGCTTGCATCCATGTTCGAGGTGTATATTATGAGACTGCTGCTGTCCGTCGCCGTCGCTCTCGCCGCCGGCCTTCTCATGACGCGAGTCATAAAGCCGCTCAAGCTCCCCGCCGTCACCGCGTATCTCATCGCGGGCGTGCTCATAGGGCCGTACGTGCTCGGCCGCGCCGGCGTCCCCGGCCTCGGCTTCAACACCCACGACGAGGTCACGTCGCTCCACCTGCTCAGCGAGGTCGCGCTCGGCTTCATCGCCTTCGCGATAGGCAACGAGTTCCGAATCTCCCAGCTCAAGGGGACGGGGAAGCAGGCGACCGTCATCGGCATACTGCAGGCCGTCGCGGCGACGGTCGTCGTCGACGCGGTGCTTATAGGTCTGCATTTCGTCCTCGGCGACAAGCTGCCGCTCTCGGCCGCGATAACGCTCGGCGCGATAGCCTCGGCGACGGCCCCCGCGGCGACGCTCATGGTCGTCCGCCAGTATAAGGCCAAGGGCCGCCTTACGGACCTGCTGCTGCCCATCGTCGCGCTCGACGACGCGGTCGGCCTCGTCATCTTCGCGGTCTCCTTCGGCGTCGCCAAGTCGCTCGAGACGGGGACGTTCGACATAGTCTCCATGGCCGTCAATCCGCTCGTGGAGGTCGCTGCTTCTCTCGCGCTCGGGGCGCTGATGGGCCTGCTTTTCTCCAAAATGGAGCGCTGGTTCAACTCCAACAGCAAGCGCCTCTGCCTCTCGGTGACGTTCGTGCTGCTCGCCGTCGGCCTCTCGATGATCGAGATACAGGCGGGTCCCGTGAGGATAGGCTTTTCCATACTGCTCGTCTGCATGATGCTCGGGACGGTCTTCTGCAATCTCTGCGACTTCTCGCCCGACCTCATGGACAAGGCGGATAAGTGGACCGTGCCGGTCTACGTGCTGTTTTTCGTCCTCTCCGGCGCGGAGCTCGAGCTCGGAGTGTTCCGCGACGTCGCCGTCGTGGGCATAGGATTAGTTTACATAATATCAAGGTCGGCGGGCAAATACTTCGGCGCGCTCGGCAGCGCGAGCCTCGTCGGGGTCGATACGGACGTGAAGAAATGGCTCGGCATAACGCTCCTGCCGCAGGCGGGCGTCGCGCTCGGCATGTCGATAACGGCGTCGTCGCTGGCGCAGAGCGGCTCGATAGTCCGCAACATCGTGCTCTTTTCCGTGCTCATATACGAGCTCGTCGGCCCGGTGCTGACGAAGATCGCCCTCACGCATACCGGCGACATCTCGCCCATGTCCGACGAGGTCAGGCAGCGCCGCTCGCGCCTTTACGAGAGCATGAAGGAGGCCAAGCGGCCCGCGGAGCCCGAAAGGACGAAAAAAACCTGAATATCGTGAATATTTTTCACGAATAGATATTGCATTATAATTCATTATTCTGTATTATATTAGGGCATCGATAATTACGCATGCTTTGCGATCGAAATACTCACTTTCAGCCGAGGTACTGCCGTGGAAAACAATATGACGATCCCGGGACCCGAGGCGCTCAAGGAAATGGATTACGCGCAGCTCGAGGAGCTGTGCGGGAGGATAAGGAGCTTTCTCGTCGAAAGCGTTACCAAGACGGGCGGGCATCTCTCGTCCAATCTCGGCGCGGTCGAGCTGACCGTCGCCCTCGAGAGGACGTTCGACCCGTTTACTGACAGGATAGTCTTCGACGTCGGCCATCAGAGCTACGTCCACAAGCTGCTGACGGGAAGGCAGGCGGGCTTCGAGACGCTCCGTTCGCTCGGCGGCATGAGCGGCTTTCCCAAGCCATCCGAGTCGGACGCGGACGCCTTCATCGCAGGCCATGCCTCGAATTCCATCTCCGTCGCGCTCGGCATGGCGCGCGCCAGGACGCTGACTGGCGGGGACTACTCCGTCGTCTGCCTGACGGGCGACGGGGCGCTGACGGGCGGCCTCGCCTTCGAGGCACTCAACGACGCCGGACAGAGCGGCGAGCGGCTCGTCGTCGTGCTCAACGACAACGGGATGAGCATAAAAAAGAACGTCGGCGCGGTTGCCCGCATGCTCGCGGCCCAGCGCGTCAAGCCGGCGTACTATAAGTTCAAAAAGGGCTACCGCAAGGTCATGTTCGCCGTCCCCGGCGGCAAGGCTCTCTATAGGTTCAACCACAACGTCAAGGAGGCCCTCAAGCACGCCATACTGCATAACAGCACCTTCGAGGAGCTGGGCTTCCAGTACATAGGCCCCGCGAACGGCCACGACCTCAAGCAGCTCTGCTACCTGCTCGAGGCGGCCAAGAACGCGCCCGGCCCCGTCCTCGTCCACGTCGTGACGAAAAAGGGCAAGGGCTACGCCCCCGCCGAGTCGGAGCCCGACAAGTACCACGGCGTCTCCGCCGCGGGCGCAAAGAGCTGCGGCGAGAGCTTCTCGTCGGTCTTCGGAAGGAAGCTGACCGAGCTCGCGCGGGAAAACAGGCGCATCTGCGCCATAACCGCCGCCATGGAGCAGGGGACGGGCCTCGACGGCTTCGCGGCCGAGTTCCCCGACAGGTTTTTCGACGTCGGCATCGCCGAGGGGCACGCGGTCTCGATGGCCGCCGGAATGGCCAAGCAGGGGCTCGTGCCCGTGTTCGCGGTCTATTCCTCGTTCCTCCAGCGCTCGTTCGACATGCTCATCCACGACGTGGCCATCCTCGGGCTGCACGTCGTGTTCGCCGTGGACAGAGCCGGCCTCGTCGGGGAGGACGGCGAGACGCATCACGGCGCCTTCGACGTGGGCTTCCTGCGCCAGGTGCCCGGCATGACGGTATGGAGCCCGTCGTCGGCGGCCGAGCTGCGCGACATGCTCGACGTCGTCCAGGTCGACGACCTCGGTCGGCGTGTGCATATAGCGCAGCGGCAGTGACACGCAGACCACGTTGACGCCCGCGCGGGTGATCTGGATGTCGTCGGCGTTCGTGCCGGTATAGCCGGACAGGACCTCTA
>JAFZAM010000027.1 GCA_017557265.1 Oscillospiraceae bacterium
CATCCTGCCGACGGTCGCCTCCTCGCGGGTCAGGCCGAGTTGCTCGGCCCACGCCGTGCGCACGGCCGGCGCGCCCTGGACGACGGTCGTTATCTCGGGATCCTCGAGCGCGGCGGTGACCTTAGCGGTGTCGTCGCGGATGGAGAGGGCGCCGGTCGGGCAGTGGGTTATGCACTGTCCGCAGAGGGCGCAGTCGGCGTCGGTGAAGGCGCGGTTGAGGCGCACGCCGACGGTGGTGCGCGAGCCGCTGCCCTTGACGTCCCAGACCTTCAGGGTCTGTATCTTGTCGCAGACCTCGATGCAGCGCATGCACTTGATGCACTTGCTCTCCTTGCGGATGAGGTAGCTGTTTTCGGGCCACTCGTTCTTTTTGACGTCCTTGGGATAGGGATTGTCGATGACGTTGAGCTCCGAGGCGAGGTCCTGCAGGTGGCAGTTTTGCGAGCGGACGCAGGTCGTGCAGTCGCCGTCGTGCTGGGAGAGTATGAGCTTGAGGTTGGTCTCGCGGGCGGTCTTGGCCCTGTGGGAATTGGTATGGACGACCATGCCCTCGGCGGCCTTCTCCGTGCAGGAGGGGACGAGGCGCTCGAAGCCGTCGATCTCGACGACGCAGATGCGGCAGGCGGAGATCTCGTTTACGCCCTTGAGATAGCAGAGGGTCGGGATCTTTATCCCGAGGGAGGCCGCGGCCTCAAGTATCGTGGAGCCCTCCGGGACGATGGCCTCGCGGCCGTCTATAGTAAGTCTTACCATTTGGTCTCTCTCCCTCCTCTGAAGTTGCCGAAGCCGAAGTAGTCGCAGTGCAGGCAGCGGGAGGATTCCAGCTCCGCCTGCTTGCAGGACATGCCGAGCTCGATGACCTTGAAATCGTTCTTTCTCTCATAGACCTCGCGCACGTGCAGGTTCACGCGGCCGCGCGGCACGACGCTGTTTATCTTCGGCGCGGGCAGGACGACGTCCGTGGATATCTCGTGCCTGAAGCCGAGAAACTCGTCGATGTTGGCCGCGGCGACCTTGCCGGCCGCTATGGCGCGGATGGCGGTCGCGGGACCGGTCACGCAGTCGCCGCCGGCGAATATCTTTTCGTCGCCGACCTGCGCGTCGTCGCCGGCCATGATGGAGCCGCGCTTGACGGTTATGCCGGACTCCTCGAAGTGGCGGGACTCGATGCCCTGACCGACGGCGAGGATTATGAGGTCGGCCTCAAGCCTGAGCTCGCGGCCCTCGGCGTCGGAGACGGAGGGTCGCCCGCTCTTGTCGTAGACGCCGGGGTCCTGAGGCCTTACCCAGAGGGCGACGGCGTTGCCGTTCTCGTCCGCCTCGATGCGGACGGGGGCGACCATGGTATAGAGCTCGACGCCCTCGGCTATGGTGCCCTCTATCTCCTCGGGAAGGGCGGTCATGTCGGACTGGCGGCGGCGGTAGACGCAGCTGACCTTCTCCGCGCCGAGACGGACCGCCGAGCGGTTGACGTCCATTGCGACGTTGCCGCCGCCGATGACGACGACCTTCTTGCCCGTGAGGTCCGGCAGCTGCTCGTCGCCTATGCTGCGCAGCAGCTCGACGGCGGACATGACGTTGCCGCTGTCCTCGCCCGGGATGCCGGCCTTGCGGTCGGTCTGGGCGCCGATGGCTATGTAGACGGCGTCGTAGTCGGCCTTTATCTGCTCCATGGTTATATCCTTGCCGACCTCGACCTCGGTATGCACCTCCACGCCGACGGCGAGGATGGCGTTTATCTCCTTATCGAGCTCCTTGCGCGGCAGGCGGTAACTCGGGATGCCGTAGCGGAGCATGCCGCCGAGCCTCTTGTGCCTCTCGAAGACCGTCACGGAGTGGCCCATGAGGCGGAGGTAATATGCCGCCGAAAGCCCGCTCGGGCCGCCGCCGATGACGGCGACGCGCTTGCCGGTCGCCTCTGCGCACTCGGGGACGGGCAGGGTGCCCGCCTGCTTGACCGCGAACTTTTTCAGCGCGCGGATGTTGACGGGGTCGTCTATCATGCTGCGGCGGCACCTGCTCTCGCAGGGATGCTCGCAGATGTAGGCGCAGGCCAGCGGGAAGGGATTGTCCTTGAGGATGAGCCGCACGGCGTCCGCGGGACGGCCGTCGGCGATGAGGGAGATGTAGCCCGGGACGTCGACGCCCGCCGGGCAGAGCGTGATGCAGGGGACGGAGTTGCGGTGTGAGGCGAGGCACTGGTGGCGCAGGATGTGCTCCTTGAAGTCGTCCTCGAAGCCGGCCATGCCGTTGAGGACGAGCGTCGCGGCGTTGAAGCCTATGGCGCAGTCGGCGCTGTCGACGATGTTGCGCGCGGTGGCCTTGATGCGCTCGAGCGTCTCCATCGTCGCCTCGCCGTCGAGCACCTGCCGCAGAAGCGCGGAGAGCTGGCCGAGGCCTATCCTGCAGGGCGTGCATTTCCCGCAGGACTGGGCGTGGCACAGGTTCAGAAAGCTGAGCGTGATGTCGATCGGACACAGTCCCGAGGGGCTCGCCGCGATGCGGCGCTCCATCCCCGCGTACATGTTGTCCACAAGCTCCTGAGCCTGGCTTTTGGTTCTGATCTTAAGTCTGCTCATTGTCGTTTCTTACCTCTGTTTCCGGATGTTTTGGGGGATCGCGATATTTTTAAACGTACGCTCGCGGTACGTTCAAGCCGCTTTGAATTCTGCGTAAAAACCGCCGTGCGATCCAGTTTGCACCAAGTTTAAAGATACCATCAGCGCAGTTCAATGTCAAGCTTTCCGCCCCTCCCCTCTCCCCGTTTTATTTTTCATTATTCATTCTTCATTTTTCAGTCTTAAATAAAGTTGTCCCCCGGGATATTTCCCGGGGGAACTTAATGGAGGAGCCGCGGCAGAAAGGCATGCCGCAGCCTTCGCCCGACAAACGGGCGTGACCCTTGCGCTCGAATTAAGACTGCTTGATATAGCCGCCGGCGGCGGTCGCGTTGATGACGATCTCGTCGAGGCTCCCGGCCTCTTCGTAGCTGACGCGGCAGACGCCGGCCGTGACGTCGAAGCTGACCCACGCCCCGCCGGTGTAGGCGGCGTTCCAGGCGTGGTACACGCCGGCGCGGTAGCCGCGGTCTATCCTGCAGGGGATGCCCTGCGAGCGGCACATCGCGGCGAAGAGCGCGCTCATGTCGTAGCAGACGCCCTTTTTCGCCTCGAGGACGGAGTTGGTGTTCGGGACGTAGTTCTTGACGCCGCCGGCGCTGACCTTCGCGGCGAAGTCGTAGTCGTAATCGAAGTTCGCGGCTATGTAGTTATAGACGGCGACGAGCTTGTCGGCGTCGGTCTCGAGACCCTCGCAGAGCTCGGCGGCCTTCATGCCGACGGAGTCGTTCGGGGAGAAGGTTATCTCCGTCGTGCTGACTCTGTACTGCGCGAGCGGATCGAGCTCCTTGATATAGACGCTGCGGGAGAGGAGCTTCCTGTACGAGGTGCCGCTGACGTTGCGGAACAGCGATACGGTATAGTTGCCGGGGCCCATCGTGAACGTATAGTAGCCGACGGTGCCGGGGACGTAGTCGTAATAGACCTTGCCGGCGGTCGCGTGGGTGACGCAGACCTTCATCTTGACGCCGAGATCGGCGTTGTGCTCGACGGAGAACCAGCCCTCGGAGGCCTTGCCGAGGTTTATCTCCTCGGGCTCCGCGGCGAGCGCGGAGAACGGGAGCACGAGAGAGAACAGGACCAGAATAAACAGAAAAACGCCTAGAATACGGCCTATCTGCTTCATGAGATACTCCTTTCGGTAACTGGCTGCCGTGCCCTTTCGGGTTTAGGCCCTGTAGCTTTGCGTCACAGCCTTTCGACTGCTTTGCTATTGTCGTTTGAGTACCGGGCAGCGGACCGCTTCCGGCGCTCGAAAATGACGTAAATAGATTTTCGGGATTCGCTTATCCGGGGACTTTGCTCTCTCACGCTCCTTTCTGCCCTCGCGGGCGGGGGATAAACGTATTTCACGGGTCGCCCCGCTTATTCCGTACGAGTATCATACACGAAGGCGCGACGGTTTGTCAACATAAAATTACAAAAAAGTTTACAAAAACGCAAATTTTATGTCAAACAGTTACAAAAACGGCCCCCGGAGGGTCCCGGGAGCCGTTTTCAGGCAATTCAGAGCACTTTTTCGCTCCTGTCGAGCTGGGCGAGGAGCTTTTCGTAAAAGCCGATATAGTATTCGATGCGCTGCCGCCAGAGCTCCCGCGCGGTCGCCGTCGCGAACTCTATATCGAGAAAGCTCCGCAGCTGCGCGAGGCGGCTTTCGACGTGCTCGCGCTGCTCCGCGGGCCCGAGCTCGGTATACTTCGCGGCGGCGAGGTTCTCGTGGATGCGGTAGGCGTCGAAGCGGTCGATGTTGTCCGCGTCGCAGACCGAGCGCGCGAACGCCGTCCGCTCGCCCTCGAAGTCCGCCTCGTCGTCGACGTGGATGGCGATGCCGAAGCAGATATCCGCGACGCGGTCCTCCGGGAGGCCGAGCGAGCGCAGGAAGGGCCGCGCTATCCGCGCCGACGTGCGGCCGTGCTCGCGCCAGCCGTCCTCGCCGAACTCCTCGCAGTAGGAGACGTCGTGCAGCAGGCAGGCTATGACGAACTCCGTCTCGTCGAAGCCCTCCGCGCGGGCTATATCGCGCCCGACGTTCGCGACGCGGTAGGTGTGCGCGAGGCGGTAGCGCTTCGCCTCCGGGTGCTCGGTCAGGTACCGCCCGCCGTCGAACTTCTCCTTGACGAACTCCTCAGTCTTCTTTATAAGGTCCTCTCTCACAGCCGCGCCTCCTCCGGTCGTTTTACATATTCTATCATATCCGCGCCGGTTTTCATAGTCCCCGCGCACGCGTGATAAATAGTCCCCGCGCGCGCGCGATAAATTTACATAATATCTTAGACTTTCCTTGACTATGCATGAATAGGGTGTTATAATACATTGTCATTTTATAGTCTATATTGGCGGCTTGGGCCTATCCGCCGCCTTTCGGAGGCCCCTGTATATGAAAAAACTCCGCGTAATATTCATCGTCATATTCTGCGCCGTGCTCGTCTTCAGCCTCTACAAGCTCGGCAGCGAGCTCATCGAGCAGCGCAAGAGCAAGGCCGCGACCGACGAGGCTCAGGAGATATTCGGCATAGCGCCGTCCCGCTCGACGGACGCGCCGAAGGCCGACCCGACGCCGAAGCCCTCCTCCCCGGTCTACATCACCCCGGATACCGAGCCCGTGACCGAGCTCGACTTCATCGTCCCCGTCCTGCCCTTCGACGAATACGGCCGCACGCTTGCGAACGCCGACCTCGCCGCCGTGCAGGAGGTCAATCCCGACGTCGTCGGCTGGATATACCTGCCCGACTCGCCCATCTCCTACCCGCTGCTGCACGGCGAGGACAACGTCTACTACCTGCGCCACAACTGGAAGGGCGTGCGCAACGACCCGGCCTCGATATTCCTCGACTACCGCTGCGCGGGCGACTTCTCCGACTTCGACACGATCATCTACGGGCACAGGATGAAGAGCGGCTCCATGTTCGGCACGCTCAAATACTACGAGTCCGAGAAGGACTATATAAACACGCACCCGAGCTTCTATATCCGCGTCGGCGACGAGGTCTACCGCTACGACGTGTTCGCGCTCGCTGACGTGCCGCTCGACGACGCGTTCTACGAGTGGGAGTTCACGGACCTCGCCTCGCGCGGGGCGTACCTCGCGCACGTCATGGAGATGGACAAGCTCTCGACCGGCATATACCCCACCCCGCAAAACAAGATAGTGACGCTCGTCACCTGCACGGGGCGCAGCTACACCTCCCGCCTCATCCTCGAGCTCGTGCTCGCTGGCAGGATGAGCGACGAATAAGCGATATTATTAAAGGAGCGTTCGATGGACCTTACGACCCTCACGGGCAAGCTGCTCATAGGCGCCGCGGCTCTCGCGGCTGTGCTGCTCGTCTGCCTGATAATCGCCCTCGCGAGCCGGGCTTCTCTGAAAAAGTGCGGCCGCGCCGTGCTGCGCGACGGGGCGACCGGCGCGCTGACCGAG
>JAFZAM010000028.1 GCA_017557265.1 Oscillospiraceae bacterium
AGCGCGCGCGAAACGTTCAGCCCGACGAGCCAGTCGGCCTCGGCGCGCGCCTTCGCGCTGAGATAGAGCGTGTCGTATTTTTTCGCGTCGCGCAGGTCGGCGAAGCCCTCGCGGATGGCCTTCTCCGTCTGCGAGGATATCCAGAGGCGGCGCGTCGGACCCTTCCAGGCGGCCTTTTCCATGATCCAGCGGGCGACGAGCTCGCCCTCGCGGCCGCTGTCCGTCGCGATGACGAGGCCGTCGACGTCGGAGCGCTTCATGAGCGAGCGCACGACGCCGAACTGCTTGGCCGTCTGCTTGATGACGACGGTCTTCATCTTGTCCGGCAGCATGGGCAGGTCGTCCATGTTCCACTGCTTGTAGCGCGGATCGTACGCCTCGGGGTCGGCGAGCGTGACGAGATGGCCGAGAGCCCACGTCACTATCCACTTTCCGCCCTCCATGTATCCCTCTCCGCCCCGGGCGCAGCCGAGCACACGGGCGAGCTCGCGCCCGACGGACGGCTTTTCGGCAAGTACGAGAGTTTTTCCCATGTTTTCCTCCTTCGCCGCGCAGGAAGCATTTACCCGCGTCCGCGGCGGCGCAAAAGCGAAATATCGAAGATAATATGAGCGAGGTGTTTTGTATGCAGGAAATGAGCAACAAGGAGTATGCCAAGCTCGCGAAAAGGCTCGCCCCGCGCTCGCCCGTCGTCAAGGACTGCGCCATGGCGTTCGTCTCCGGCGGCGTCGTCTGCACGATCGGGCAGGCGCTGCTCGCCGCTTGGAAGGCGGCGGGGCTCGCAGAAAAGGACGCGGGGACGGCCGTCTCGGTCACGCTTATCTTCATAGGCGCGCTGCTGACGGGCGCGGGCGTCTTCGACAAAATAGCCAAGCACGCGGGCGCGGGCACGCTCGTCCCGATAACGGGCTTTGCAAACTCCGTCGCGGCGCCGGCGCTCGAATTCCGGACCGAGGGCTTCGTCGCCGGCACGGCGGTCAAGATGTTCACGATAGCCGGGCCCGTCATCGTCTACGGGGTCGCGGCGAGCGTCGTCTACGGGATCATACTGCTCATCACAGGGACGTAGTCCGGCAAACGGCGGCGGGGACCTTTGCCGCCGCCGTTTCCGTGTTTTTTATTCGAAGAGCGAGGGCAGCTCGTTGATGACGGTGTTCACGACGGGGTCCTTGTTGTCGGCGGCGAAGATGACGCGGACGGTCATCTCCGCGTCGAGCGGGAGAAAGCCGTAGGAACTGTTGTTTATGATGTCGTCCCACTCGCTGAAGAGCATGACGCCCTGCCCGCAGGCGACGCCGAAGAGGGCGTTTGCCATGGTCGAGGTGATGCGGAAGGTCGGGGTGAAGGTGTCGCGGCATATCTCGCGGACGATCGTCTCGAGCTTTTTCTGGATCTCCTTGTCGTACATGAGAAAGTCCGTCCCGCTGAAGGCGGAGATGTCCGTCACCTCGCCGAAGCGCTCGCGGGAGTAGATGAGGCCGCAGCCGGTCTTGACGAGCGTGGCGGAGCTTATCCCGTAGAGCGTGGGGCTATAGAAATCATGCGCGAGCGCGATGTCGAGCTTGCCCGAGCGCAGGTCGGAGATGAGCTCGGGCAGCTTGCCGCACTCCACCGACAGCTCGACGCCGGGGTGCTCGCGCTCGATGAAGGCGCGTATCCTCTCATAGAAGAACTTCGGGTTCCACGTGTCCGGGCAGCCGAGGCGGAGCGACTGGGAGTTCGACGACAGCGACGCGCGTATGTTCTCGAGCAGCGCGTCGAGCTCGTCTATCGTCCTCACGAAGAACTCGTACATGAGCTTTCCCTCCGCAGTCAGAGACAATACGTTGTCCTTGCGGTAGAAGAGGCTGAAGCCGAGCTCGTCCTCGAGGGTCGAAATGCTCTTGCTTATGGCAGGCTGCGAGATGTAGAGGACGTTCGCGGCGCGGGTGAAGCTTTTCTCCTTGGCGACGGTCATAAAGGCCTTGATCTGAACTTTCGTCATTTTCTTTTTCCTCGTAAAACCCGCACGGAGCCTGCATTATTCGCGGATATGCACTATCCCTTGTGGAGATTGCATAATAACCCGCAGATTATTGACCCGTGCGTTGTATATAAATTGAAGGTTATAATTATTTTACAATAATCATATTAGAAACACAAGTTAAAATATAGTATTATTTTAGCATAGAGGATCATATTTAAGCGGGATGGGATCCCGTAATCAATTTAGGAGGTGTTCCCTACGATCTTCACAAAACACACCATCGAGTTTGATCCCTCGAAGTGCGTCGGCTGCGGCCTGTGCTACAAGGCCTGCTTCGTCGACGTCATCCGCTGGGACGAGGAGAACAGGAAGCCGATCTTCAAGTATGTCGAGGACTGCGAGCACTGCTTCTACTGCCAGAGCCAGTGCAAGAAGGAAGCTATCCGTGTAGTTCCCAATTACGCCAGCGAACGTCTGCTCCAGTCGTTCCCGCAGTACAAGTAAGGAGGAAGAACACATGGATTACAAGAAAGAAAATCTCTCCTGTGACGTTCTCATCGCGGGCGGCGGCGTAGGCGGCCTTACCGCGGCCATCGAGATCAAGGAGAAGAATCCCGATCTGGACGTTCTCATCGTTGAAAAGCAGACCACCGGTTACGGCGGCAAGGCCAACAAGGGCGGCGGCGTCCTCCAGTATTTCCGTCCCGACATGTCCCCCGCCGAGTTCGTCAAGTTCCACGTCGAGAACATCGGCTGCTACCTGGGCGACCAGGACGTCATGTACAAGTACGTCGAGATGAACACCGAGATGCTCGAGAAGCTCATCTCCTGGGGCTGCAACCTCCCGAAGAATCCCGACGGCTCCTGGTTCGTCATCCCCACCGGCCCGATGACCTCCATGATCACGGTCGATCTCGACATCACCCTGAAGATGCGTCAGCGCGCCACCAAGCTCGGCGTCCGCATCATGGACAAGACCACCGTCGCCGAGTTCTTCGTCGACGGCGACAAGATCGCCGGCGCCGCCGCGTACAGCATCCTTGACGGTACGTTCTACGTCATCAAGGCCAAGTACGTCGTAGTCGCCACCGGCTCCCAGAACTACCGCTTCGCCTCCATGTGGAGCTCCGGACGCGGAGACGGCATCGCCGCCGCCTATCGCGCCGGCGCCGAGATGCGCAACTGCGAGTTCGGCAACTTCACCCAGATCGCGAAGGTCAAGAGCCATGACGAGGTCGTCTTCGGCGAGAACAACATGTACAACGCCAAGGGCGAGTTCATCACCCCGCACTTCCGCTCCTACAGAGAGACCGACATCAACTCCAACGCCATCAGAGAGTGGTATTGGCAGATGCTCGCCGGCACCGGCCCGGTCCACCTCGAGTATCCCGAGCGCGAGCAGGAATCCCGTCCGGCTCCCGCCGAGGGCACCGACAGCAAAGAGGGCGGCGCCGCGATGGCCCGTCTGTTTGACCGTCCGTACGGCAGACAGTTCCGCATGCTCAACACCATCAGCTCCCAGTCCGCGGACCAGGGCAGCATGGAGATATGCCCGCTGTTCATAGGCGAGCAGTCCCCCATCCGCGTCGACGGCGACATGGCCACCTCCATCAAGGGCATGTACGCCATCGGCGACTGCAGCTACACCGGCTCCGCCGCCCCCGGCGCCGTTCCGGCTCCTCCGGGACGCAACCGCGGCTCCGGCATACTTAACGCCGTCTTCGCCGGCATCGTCTGCGGCGACGCCATCGCCGCCCTCAAGACCTGCGGCTGCGCTCCCGCCGACATCCCGGCCGAGAAGGTCGCCGCCGTCGAGGAAGCCATCTACGCTCCTCTCAAGAGGACCGCGGGCCACAAGGCGAAGGACGTCATCGACCTCGTTCAGAGGGCCGTCGTCCCCATCGAGCAGTCCGTCTACATGAAGGAAGACCGCATGAAGAAGGCCGAGGGCATCGTCGCCGAGGCTCGCGAGGCCTCCAAGGACCTCTGCGCCGAGGATTGGCACGATCTGCTCGCCTGCCACGAGGCCGAGGCTATGGTCACCTGCGCCGAGATGTTCTATGCCGCTTCCGAGATGCGCAAGGAGTCCAGAGGCTGGTTCCTCCGCGAGGACTATCCCGACATCGACAACAAGAACTGGCTCAAGTGGATCATCGTCCAGAACGTCGACGGCAAGATGACCCTCCACACCGAGGACGTGCCCATCGACAAGTATCCCAACAAGCCCGAATAATCCCGGCTGACATCATTTTGACAAGGAGGCACTATCATGGCTGAACTGGTACCCATTACCGAAGAAGAAAAGAATGGCCCTCTTTATAAATACTTCGTCCGTGAGATGGCCGAGCCCGACCCCAAGAAGTATGAGATGACCCAGGAGCCGGTGGACTTCCCCGACGAGGAGAGCCTGCCCAACCTGAACAACCTCTTCAACCCCGGCTATATGCCCGTTGAGCTCGGCTACGGCTATCTGCCCGACGGCTGCGCCATCCTCGCCAACCTGACCGACTTCCCGGGCTGCACTCCCGAGATGTTCGACTTCTGGTTTGCGTGGCATCCCATCGAGTCCATGCGCTACAAGATCTGGAACCGCGAGCAGCACTATTACTGCCAGACCATGAATCCCGAGATAGCGCTGGACAAGACCAAGTCGCTCAGAGAGCGTCTTTGGAACACCACCCATGACATCCAGGAAGACTGCAACATGGGCAAGCAGCCCCTCAAGATCCGCTTTGCCAACCCCGTTGACATCGGCTTCGATCCTGAGAAGTTCGCGAAGTTCGACGGCACCATCATCTGCTCCGCCGCCGGCAACATGATCCACTTCTTCCGCCGCACGGAGACCGGCTGCGAGCTTCGCACCCGCTTCTTCTTCGGCTACAAGATCGAGAACGGCAAGCCCGTCAAGATGCTTCCGCCGGGCATGAAGTTCCCGACGCTCGAGCCCGTCAAGGCGCTCCTGCACCACAACATCAAGGAGTTCACCAACCTCGCCGCCATCCTGCCCGAGGTCTATGCTGAGTTCTACGATGATTTCGTAAAGTAAGTCCCTTACGAAAAACGGCGGTCCGGATATCCGGGCCGCCGTTTTTATATGCGCCGTTTTGCAGGGCGCTTGAATGCCATTCAAGCGGTAACGCAAAGGAGCGTCCGCATTTTTCTGAGAGTATAATCCCTCTTGACAGAGTCCTCGGACTGTGGTATTGTCTAGTTGGAAGGTTGCTTGAATGGAGATTTACTCCTACTTGCGGCCTTCTTTTTTCATGTTGTTTCGTCTA
>JAFZAM010000029.1 GCA_017557265.1 Oscillospiraceae bacterium
AACGAGGGCGACGCCGCGGGCTCGAAGGCGCTGCGCGTCCTCGCCGTCCTCATCCCCGCCCTGCTGCACGGGGCGTACGACTACATCGCGAGCACGGACGGCAGCATCTGGGGCTTCATAGCGTTCATCGTCGTGCTGTTTATCGTTTCGTTCGTTCTGATAGGCAGGCTGGCGAAAAACGACAGGTATATCTGATACGACACGGCAAAGGCCGGGGCTGCGGCGCGCAGCCCCGGCTTTTTTGCGCTTTCCGGCGGTCTTTTTGGTCATTTTCTTACTAACAGTATGTAAAAAAGTATTCTATTAGTATGAATAGTCTGTTCACTTTCGCGTTCCGTTCAGGTATAATACAGTCGAAAAGCGAAAGGAGACTGGCGCATGGAAACGATGCTTGCAGAAAATATCCGCAGATTCCGGAAAGAGAGAGCGCTGACTCAGGAGCAGCTCTCGGAGGTGCTCGGGGTGACGGCGGGAGCCGTCTACAAATGGGAGGCGAAGCTCTCCGTACCGGAGCTGGACCTTATAGTGGAGATGGCGGACTTCTTCGACGTCTCCGTCGACGTCCTGCTCGGCTACGAGGTCAAGGACAACAGTCTGGACGCGACCGTGAAGCGCATGCGGGAATACCGCCGCGCGAAGGACCGCGCCGGGCTGCAGGAGGCGGAAAAGGCGCTCAAAAAGTACCCGAATTCCTTCCGCGTCGTCTATGAGAGCGCCGCCGTGTACCGCGCGTTCGGCTTCGAGACCGGGGACAAGGCGCTTTTCCGCAGGGCGCTGGAGCTGCTTGAAAGAACGCTCGTTCTCCTTCCCCAGAACGGGGATCCCGAGATCAGCGAGCAGACGATCTGCGGGAAGATGGCGCAGGCGTATCTGGGACTGGGCGAGACCGAGAAGGCCGTCGAGCTCTGGAAGGCGCACAACGCTGGCGGGCTTTACAACCACAGTATAGGTCAGTGCCTTGCTCTTCGCGACCGCGGGGAGGAGGCGGCGCCGTTCCTGTCGGAAGCCATGGCGAAGATCGTCGCGGAGCTGTGCGACGTGATCACCGGATATATAAACGTCTTCGCCGCGCGCGGCGACCACGCCTCGACGCAGGCGATACTGAGCTGGGGCGTCGAGCTCTTTCTCGGGCTTCGGAAGGACGGCAGGCCGAACTTCCTCGACAAGGTGTGCAGCGGACTGCTCGCCGCCCTCGCCGGTTCTCAGTACCTGTCGGGGCAGATAAACGAGGCGCGGGAGTCGCTCATAAGAGCGAAAAAGCTCGCGGCGTTCTTCGACGCGGCGCCGAGCTACGACGAGAGCGACATAAGCTTCATAGACCGCATCGAGGGCGCGAGCGCGCACGACGACATCGGCGCGACGGCGGCGGACGCGATCGACAACGTCGTCGCGGGCTGCGAAGACGAAGGGCTCGCCGCCCTCTGGATATCCGTCAGAGACCGGGAGGACCAAAACAATGGATAAGAAAGAACTCAGGGCGCTGCGCCGCCCGTTTCTAAGGGAGCTTTACCGAAACAACAAGTTCAACCTCGTTATGACCGTGCTCGCGTCCATCCTCGCGGGCGTTTCGGCGCTCGTGATCTCGTGGACCATCAAGGGGATCTCCGATCTTATCTCCGGCGACGCGGTCGTCAGCTTCCGCACGCTGCTTATCGTCGCGGTCGTCGGTTTCGCGCTGATGCTTCTGGCATGGGTGCTCGACCGGACCTTCCTCTCCGCATTTCGCGCGAAAGCGATGAAGCAGTACCGTGAATACGCCTTCGGGAGGCTCATGGAAAAGGGCATTCAGGCCTTCTCCGGCGAAAACAGCGCGCTCTATCTCTCCGCTCTGTCCAACGACGCGAACACCATCGAGCAGGACTACGTCCGGCTGCTGCAAAACGTTATCCAGACCGGCATCACCTTCGTCGGAGCGCTGGGGCTCATGCTGTGGTACAGCCCGCTTCTGACGCTGATCGCGATCGGCTTCTCCCTGCTGCCCGTCCTCGTCTCTGTCGTCCTCGGCAACAAGGCTGCCGTCGCGGAAAAGGCCGTTTCCGACAGGAAAGAGAGCTATACCGGCATGCTCAAGGACGTGCTTTCGGGGTTTGCGGTCATTAAGAGCTTCAAGGCTGAGAAAAGCATCTCCGGCATCCATGACGGGAGCAACGAAAGCGTCGCCGACGCGGCGAAAACGCGCGAGAAGATCAAGCTCCACGTCTCCTATGCGTCCGGCGTGGCGGGCGGTTTTCTGCAGTTCGGCGTCTTCTTCGTCGCAGCCGCTTTCGCGCTTGCCGGCAAGGGCGGCATCACAGCCGGCACCGCCATCGTCTTCGTGCAGCTTCTCAACTACGTACTCGCGCCGATACAGATCCTCCCGACGTATTACGCCGGAAAGAAGTCCGCCTACGGCCTCATCGACAAGCTTGCGCTCGCGCTCAGCAGGAATATCCCCGACGAAGGCGAGCATATCGCTCCCCGGCTCGAGGACGGCATCTCCATACGCGACCTCAGCTTCTCCTACGAGGAGGGCAAGCCCGTCCTCGGCGACGTGGACATGGAGCTCCGCGCCGGCGGGTGCTACGCGCTGGTCGGCGGCTCGGGCAGCGGCAAATCGACGATACTCAACCTCCTCATGGCGTCCTCGCGCGATTACGGCGGCGAGATACTATACGACGGGAAGGAGCTCCGAGACGTCTCCCCCGACTCGCTCTACGACCTCGTCTCCATCATCCAGCAGAACGTCTTCGTCTTCAACAGCACCATACGCGACAATATAACGATGTTCTCCGACTTCCCCGAGGAGGAGATCGAGCGCGCGGCGAGGCTCTCGGGACTCGAGAAGCTCATCGAGGAAAAGGGCGCGGACTATCTCTGCGGCGAAAACGGCTCCGGGCTCTCCGGCGGCGAGCGCCAGAGGATATCCATCGCCAGAGCGCTCCTGCGCAAGACGCCCGTGCTGTTCGTCGACGAGGCGACGGCCTCCCTTGACGCGGAGACCACCTTCGAGGTGCTCGACGCGATACTGGGGCTCGACGGCTTCACGCGTGTCATCGTCACGCACGACCTCGACGAGAACGTCCTGCGCCGCTGCGACGGTCTGTTCGCGCTGAAAAACGGCGCGGTCAGCGAGCAGGGCACCTTCGACGAGCTCATGGAGAGCAAGGGCTACTTCTATTCCCTGTTCACGGTGTCGCAGAGGTAACGAAGCAAGACGTGACCCGGCTGGGACTCGCCCGCCTGCGGGCGGGCCGGGTGACCCGGCGGGGACTCAAGTGGTGACCCGGCGGGGACTCAAGTGGTGACCCAGCGGGGACTCGCTTTTCTGCGGAAAAGCCACGGCGGTTGCGGCGTGCCACCGGCACGCCGCTAAGAGCCGCCTTTCGAGTCCCCGCCTCATATGCAAATAATAAGACCGCCCATTCGGGCGGTCTT
>JAFZAM010000030.1 GCA_017557265.1 Oscillospiraceae bacterium
GAGGCCCCGTTTTCCGGCTCAGAGAGCCCTGCTTTCAAGCATGGTCACTTGATGGTCTTCTCGTAGGAGTCGATCATTTTCTTTACCATCTGACCGCCGACGGAGCCGGCCTGTCTGCTGGTAAGATCGCCGTTGTAGCCCTTCTTGAGGGAGACGCCGACCTCATTGGCGGCCTCCATCTTGAAGCGCTCCATGGCCTCGCGGGATTCGGGATTCATGATGCTGTTGTTGCTGGACATTTTTCTTTCCCCTTCACTTAACTTCGGGCTTTTGCCCGTCGCTATTATTGCCCCGTAAGGCGGCGTTATTCCGCGAAAAATCCGTCAGTACTTGCTTTTTTCGGAAAACGAATGCTGCATGCGCCCGTTTTTCGGTTTTTACGCGCTTTTTTATTCATTTTCAGGCGCCGCGCCCTTGCTGCGGGCGGTTTTATATAGTATAATGAAAAAAGAATGAATATTATCCGTCATTTTCTGGCAATCGAACTCCGGAGCTGACGCCGAGCGAGGCGTTTAGGATATCAACAAATATGATCGGAGGTCCGCTATGAACACTCAACCCGACTCCAAGCAGCTCACAAACAGCAGGTTCGGCAAATACGGCTGGAGCATGATCATCTATACGATGCTCCTCTACTATTTCTGGGCCGGCCTCTGCGTCGACGGTCTGAACATCTACCCCGACGCCTTCGCGGCCAGATACGGCATGGATTCCAACGTTCTGCTGGGATTCGCGACGCCCGCCGGCATCATCGGCATCATAGGCGGCATACTCTTCGGGCGCATGGTCATAAAGACCGGCGTCAGGAAGATGTGCTCCTGGGCGCTGATCGTCACGGGCGTGCTCTACGGCATATTCGGCATCTGCAAGACCCCCGCGATGTACCTCGTCGTCCTGACCGCCTTCACGTTCGTCTCCCAGGCCTTCGGTCTCATCGCGACCGCGACCCTCATGGGCAACTGGTTCCCGCGCAAGAAGGGCATAGCCCTCGGGTGGGCGACGATGGGCGCTCCGCTCTGCACCGCGACCTTCCCCGCCATCGTCAGCGCGCTCTACGGCACGAAGCTCGGCATCCCGGGCGGTTCCGCCGTCATCGGCATAGTCGTAGTCATCCTCGGCATCGTCTCCTTCTTCTGGATAAAGAACTATCCCGAGGAGGTCGGCGCGTATCCCGACAATATCGCCGAGTCCACCGAGCAGATGAAGGCTCAGATGGCCGAGATGGCCGAGTACAAGAGCCCCTTCACCATAGGCAAGCTCCTCAAGGACAAGGACATGTGGCTCATCTCCCTCGGCTTCGGCCTGCTCTGGATGGTCACGGTCGGCATCGTCAGCCAGTTCGTGCCGCGCATGATCAGCGTCATCGCCCCGACGAACATCGCCGCCGGCATGGATCCCGACGCCGCGGTCGGCGCCGCCTCCGCCACGGCTCTGAAGATGCTCACGCTCGCCGCGGTCTGCGGCCTCGTCGGCTCCTACGTCTGGGGCTGGCTCGACCAGAAGATAGGCACCAAGCCCGCCTCCTGCATCTACGCGATAAGCTATATCGTCGCCCTGCTCCTGCTCATCTTCGCGAAGGTGCAGGTCCTGACCTATATCGCGATAATCTTCGTCGGCTTCGGCATCGGCGGCCTGCTCAACCTCATGGCGAGCATGGTCATCGCCGTCTACGGGCGCTACGACTTCACGGCGGCGAACAGCCTCGTCTCCCCGATAGCCTCGCTGCTTCAGAAGGCCGCGTTCGTCATCATGGCCGTCGCGCTCGCCAAGTCCGGCGGCGACTACACCGTCCCCTACCTCATCTTCATCGGCATCGACGTCGTCGGCATGATCCTCCTGCTCTTCGTCACCAACAAGTGCAAGGGCAGGCAGGAATGAGAAGGGAGCGCGAAAATGGGCTTCAACGTTCCCGTCACGAACGCCGACAAGCAAAAAAGCTACTATAAGTATTTCCTGCGCGAGATGGCTCCCGGCGACCCGAAAAAGTACGAGGCCATAAAGCGCGGCCCCTCCGACAACCGCTTCGCCCACCGCATCGAGGACCGCAACGATCTATTCAAGCCCGGTTATCTCAACGACGGCAAGAGCGAGTTCGGCTACTGGCTCTTCGAGGACGGCACCGCCATGACGGCCAACGACACCGCCATGCCCGGCGTCACGGGCGAGATATTCGACTGGTGGTTTGCCTGGCACCCCATCGACAGGCTCCGCTACGCGATATGGGATCACGACGACCACTACGACGTCTACCTCGAGGACACGGCGAAGGCGCGCGACCTCTCGCTCAGCATGCGCGAGAGGCACTGGGGCAGCGTCCACCATATATGGGAGGACATCGGCCTCGGCAACGGCCCGCTCGTCATCAGCTTCAAGCGCCCCGGCGAGCTCGGCTACGACGAGAGCCTCATCGACACCGAGCGCTGCAACGCGCTCGTCTGCGCCAACGTCATAATCGTCGGCAGCAGCGACCAGCCTGACGTTCCCGTCGTCATGACGCACTTCCTGCGCCCCGTCGAGGGCGGCAGCGAGCTGCGCAGCCGATTCTGGTTCGGCTATCAGATAATAGACGGAGTCCCCGTCAAGTGCATCCCCGACGGCGTCAGCATCCCCGAGATAGCGCCCGTCAGCCTCCTTAACCACAACGTCAAGGAATTCACCAACCTCGCCGCCATTCTCCCCGAGGTCTACGCCGAGGAAAAGGACAACTGGTTCTGATACCACGCAAAAAAGCGCAAAA
>JAFZAM010000031.1 GCA_017557265.1 Oscillospiraceae bacterium
GCTGAGGCTCTCCCTCGCGGCCGAGGAGGCGGGCTGCCGCGCCGCGTTTTTCGGCCATACCCACTGCTCCTACCGCGGCTCGGAGGGCGGCGTGACGCTCGTAAACCCCGGCGCCCTCTGCGACGGGTCCTACGCCGTCTTCTCCGCCGACGACGGCGTCCTCCGCGAGCTCGAACGATCGCGGTAATAGCGCAAAAAACTCCGCCCCGTCTTCCGACGGAGCGGAGTTTATTGCTTGATCCGTTTTTTACGCCGTCCCGCACTCGGCGGGCGGGGCCTCCGGCGCCGCGCTTGCTTCTTCGCGTTTCGCCGTGAGCCATAAGACGATAGCCGCGCCGAGCCAGACGACCCTGTAGATATTTGCAGCCAAGCTTCCAGGGAAGCCGTCGAACAAGGCGTTCCAGTCGTAGACCGCGCCGAGCGCGTCGATGAAAGTGTGATACAGCGCGCAGGCGATCACGCTTTTTGTCGATCTGTATATCGCGGCCAGCGCGAACGCCCAGATAAATATCGTGATAGCGAATCCGATGATACTGTCTCCGTAATGGCGCGACGTTGGGTCAAAAAACACGGGAAGGTGCCAGACGAACCAGATCGCGGCGGTGACGAGCACCGAAAACGGGAAGGGCATCATCTTGTCCAGCTCGGGCTGCAGAAGTCCCCGCCAGCCGGTCTCCTCGGCTATGCCGACGAACGGTATCATGATGAGAAAACCGAGAGGGAACATGTACCAGGGCGAGCCGTTGGGCGTTCCGAAAAGTATCGCGTAAACAAGAGCGAGCAGACAGAACCCGCCCGTGACGAGTACGGTCTTCAGCTTGTTTTCCGTGCGGAAAATGTTCCGGAACATCTGCCGGATACTAATCTTCTCGATGAACAGGGAAATGATGAGGACCGCCACGAAGGGCGTCGGAGTCGAGAATAACAGCCCTATCGCCGCGTAGAGGAAATACCCCGCGGTCATTACTCCCGTCTCGCCGTACGCTATCGCATACGGCTGCAGCCATACGTTCAGCGTGACGTAGCAGAATGCGGACAGTATTACGACCAGGATCAGATACCACTGCAGTCTGTTCAGATGAAGCTTATGCGAGTCGTTCATTTATGCTCTTTCTTCCGCAGCCGCCTTTGTTTGCGGCGCTCGGTTTCTTATCCTATCACGACGTCGCCGGAGGTGGAGCGGACGTCGCAGACGACGCCGGAGGAGCTGCCGTAGGGGACTCTCACGTCGCCCGCGGTGCTCTTTATCTCGTATTTGTAGGCGTCGGGGTCGGTCATCGTGAGGGCGACGTCGCCGCTCGTGGTGTCTATGTCGATCTCACCGCTCTCGAGGCCGCGGATCGTGATAGCGCCGCTCGTCGTCTTCAGCTTCAGCGGGCCGCAGACGAACCCGTCGGCCGTGATCACGCCGGAGACCGTGGTCACCTCGGCCCTGCCGGTAAACGTGCAGCCGTTGAGGACGAGGTCGCCGCTCGTGGTCTTGACGGAGAAGCTCTCGGCCTCTCCGGAGAAGCTCAGATCGCCGCTCGTCGTGGTCATGGAGAAGCCGCCCTTGATCGTGCCGGAGAAGCCGACGGAGCCGCTCGTGGTCGCGACGGACATGCCGCCGAGTATCTCGACGCCGTCGGAGGCGAAAACGTCTCCGCTCGTCGTGGCGACCGAGAAGCCTCCGTCAATGGTCAGCGCGGGGAGATATACTTCGCCGGATACCGTCGCGGCGGAGAGGGAGACGCACTTTGCGGGGACCTCGACGGTCACTGTGAAATAATCGGCGTTCTCGAAGAGGTTTACATGCGCGTCGAAGAAGTTCGGCTTGTTCTCCTCCTTGATCTTGAGCCTGCCGCCGTCGAGCTCGATGTCGTACCAGCGGTCCTCGCTTTCATAGCAGGTGACGCGGTACTGCAAGGAGGAGCCGGCGACGAGCTTTACGTCGGTGGCGACGGTCGCGAGCTCGAGGCCCTTGACCTCGGCGGCGGAGAAGGTCTCCGTGCGCTTGACGAAATCGACGCTCTCGGAGCTGCTTACGATCCCGCTGAGGCCGTTTCTGAAGGAGACGGACCACCCGCCGGCGCGGCGGCTGTTTATAAGGGCGGCGACGGCGCCTATGAGCAGGCCGACGACTATGAGGCAGACGGCGACGATGAGGGCGACTTTAGCTGACTTTTTCATTGTTTTTATCCTTCTTTCCGATGATAAGGCGCTTCAGTCCGCGCCACATGAGGCCGATGAGCTTGATTATTCCCTTGGCGGCGGCCTTCGCGCCGATGAAGACCAGTACGGTCAGTCCCGCGAGGATGAGCGCGGCGCCGAAGCCGGCTATCGCGAGAGGCGGGTCCTTGAATATCATGTAGACCCCGGCGACGAGCGCGGCGAGCGCCGAGACGCCGAGCGCGAGGACGACGGCGAAGAGGACCACGACCAGCGCGAGGAGGACGATGTCCACCGCGAGGATGATCGCCGCGAAGGCGAGCAGCAGCGGGAACCAGAAGGGGAAGCCCACTATCGCGAGGACGGTCGTGACCGCGCTGCCGGAGCGCTGCTTTTTCTTTTCTTTCTGAATGCGCTGCTTGACCAGAGCCGGGAGCGGCTGCTCGGCGAGTATCGTCCTCGCGAGCTCGGCGGGGTCGCCCATGGAGGCGACGGCCTCGGCCTCGCTCATGCCGTCCTCGACGCGGTCCTGTATCATCTCGGCGTAGTAGCCGAGCCTGCTGTTGCGTTCGCTCTCGTCGAGCTGCATTATCCCGTTTTCGAGCTCGCGCAGAAAATCGTTAAGCGTCATTTTCGCAGCTCTCCTTTACGAATTCGTATACCGCGTTCATTTCCGACCAGCTCTCGAGGAAGTCGGAGAGCTGTTTTCTTCCCGCGTCGGTTATCCTGTAAAATCGGCGAAGCCTGCCGTTGTGCTCGACGGAGTAATCCGTGAGAGTCTTCGAGGCCTCGAGCCTCTTGAGAATGGGGTAGAGCGTCGATTCCGAGATCGCGATGCAGCCGGACAGATCCTTTATTATCTGATAGCCGTAGGAATCGCCCCTGCGCAGCACCGCGAGCACGCATACGTCCAGAAGTCCCCGTTTGAGTTGAGCGTCAAGCATCAGGATACCTCCTTTCGCAACATACTATACAACGCATAGTATCATGTGTCAAGCAGTATTTTCAAAAAATCCGCGAAAAATTATCTAAATAGCGCCGGAAAACGAAAGAAATAATTGTCTATTATTACGGAACTCTATTGAAAAAGCCCCTTGTCCTTATTATAATAAGAAAAAAAGCCCGCGCTCCCGGGGAAGGAAGGAGGGGCGCGGCTTCAATTAAGGGGGAACTTAATAATGACACCGGAAGCTCAAAAGAAATTTGATGAAAAAATGGCCCGCGTAATAGCCGCGCGCACCCTCAAGGAGCCCGACAGAGTGCCCATCACGCCGTCCGCGGCGCTCTTCCTCGTTTTCAACGCCGGCTACACCGTGGCCGAGGTCGTCTATGACGACACGCTCGAGAAGCACCGCAAGGCGCTCATCAAGTACCTCAACGAGTTCGATCCCGACAACAACCCCGGCATGGCCAACATCGACGCCGGCCAGGGCAAGATGCTCGAGCTGCAAAATCCCAAGACGATGCGCTGGGCGGGCATGCCCGGCAACATCATCGACGAGAACTCCCTCCAGCAGTACGTCGAATTTCCGATCCTGCTCGACGACGAGTTCGACGAGTTCAACTCCGACCGCACGGGCTGGACGCTCCGCAAGGCGATCCCGCGCACGTCGGGCCTGCTCGAGCCGCTCGGCAAGATGAACATCTCCACCAGCGCGCCCATGGTCGCGGCGGAGTTTTCCAAGCCGGAGGTCAGGCGCATGATCGAAGACCTCTGGAAGCTCCACGACATGCAGGTCGAGTACAACAAGAGGGTGCAGGCCATCATCAAGGAGACCAACGAGATGGGCTACCCGTCCCTGACGGGCGGCGTAGGCGCCGGCGCTCCCTTCGACCAGTACAGCAACTTCCTGCGCGGCACGCTGCTGAGCCTCTCCGACCTCTACGACAGGCCCGAGGAGGTCCTCAAGTACGTCGAGCCGACCTTTGAGGCGAGCATAGCGCGCATCAGGGCCGCAAAGGGCAAGTTCGACGGCAAGCACGTCTTCATGGCGCTCCACAAGGGCATGGACGGCTTCATGAGCCAGGAGCATTACAGAGACTTCTACTGGAAATATCTGCAGAAGGTAATATGCGAGATCATCGACGCCGGCATGGTGCCGTACGTTTTCACGGAGGGCAAGTACAACTCCCGCCTCGACTTCCTGACCGAGGTCCCGCCCGGAAAGGTCATCTACCACTTCGAGGACGTCGACATGGCCATGGCCAAGAAGAAGCTCGGCAACATCGCCTGCATAACCGGCGGCTTCCCGACCTCTCTGCTCGACTGGGGCAGCACTCAGCAGGTCATCGACGAGACCAAGCGCCTCATCGACATCTGCGCCCCCGGCGGCGGCTTCATCTTCGAGACGGGCTGCGGCATGTGCAACGCCAAGCGCGAGAACGTCGTCGCCATGTTCGAGACCGTCAAGGAGTACGGCCGGTATAAATAAGTTAAATAAGAAAACAGGAGCGCCCGGGGCGGACGACCGCCCC
>JAFZAM010000032.1 GCA_017557265.1 Oscillospiraceae bacterium
ATGGGCGATGAGCGCCGGGCTCTTTTCAGGGACGGACGGAGCGCTCTCGCAGCCGCAGGCAGGCTCCCCGCGGAGCCTTCTCGCGACGCTCCTTGCAAACTATTCGACGCTGAGGAAGTAAGGCCGTGCACATTTTTCTGACGGGAGAGATACAGGTCGGCAAATCGACGCTGATACGCCGCGCGCTCGCGCGGACGCCGGGGCTGAAGCTCGCGGGCTTTCGCACCGTGACCGTCGCGGACGTGCCCGGCGCCGTGGGCTCGGTCTATATCGTCTCGCCCGAAGGCGCGGAATACTCAGGCCGCGCCCGCATCAAGATACGTTGGGGCGAGGGCAGGGGAGCCGAGGACTTCCCCGAGGCGTTCGAGGGCCGCGGCCTCGAGCTGCTCGCGGACGCGGAGAGCGGCGACCTTATCCTCATGGACGAGATAGGCAAGACCGAGGCGGCCGCCCCGCGCTTTTGCGCGAGGGTGAGAGAGCTCATAGACGGAGACGTCCCCGTGCTCGGCGTCGTCCGGCTCGAGGGCGTCACGCCGCTGCAGGAATATATACGCAGCAGCCCGAACGTCCGGCTGATGACCGTGACGGAGGAAAACCGCAACGCGCTCGTTCCCGTGCTCGCGCGGGCGATAGCGGAGGCCGCGGGCGTCAAATAAAAGTAAAACGAAAAGGGACTTGCAATTAAGCAAGTCCCTTTTGATTTTATTCGCGTTATTTTTCCGCGGGCTCTTTTTTCGCCTTGCGCCTGAAGATGAAGGAGCGGAAGGCGATGATCTCGATGACGATGAAGAGCACGACGAGCAGGCCGAGCGTTATCCACGATTTCGTTATGCCCTGCGGCGCGACGGCGAGGAGCAGGAGCATCGGGAAGCCGAAGACTATCGCCCAGAGCTGCTGGTAGACGAGGTTGTTCGCCGCCGGGGTCTCGAAGCCGGGGTCGCGCTCGCGCAGGAGGATGACGCCCGTGCTGGCGGTGCCGGTCAGCATGCCGTACATCGCGAGCCACGCCTCGTCCTCGTAGTTCGGGAAGAGCCGCTTGCAGGTGAAGCGGAGCAGGAAGTACGTCACGACCGCGCCGGCGACGCAGATGACGGAGAGCGGGACGATGAATTCCCTTATCGTGAAGGCGCGCAGGTCGATGGCCGCTATCGAGGCGACGACCATCATGTCGAACATGAAGCCCGCTATGCGCGACTGCATGAAGTTGTTGGTGTATTCGCGGTGGATGACGTTTGCCTTCTTGAGCCCGCGCAGTATCGTCTTGAGCAGTATGGCGAAGACCGTGCCGAAGAGGAAGTTAAAGCCCCATATTAGCGGCTGGACGGTGTTGTAGCCGAAGTTGCCGAGGACGCCCGTCTCGATTATCGCGTTTATCCCCGCCATGAAGGCGTAGGCCGCGATGTACGCGACGAAGGCGAGCGCTATCTGGACGGTGAGCTTGTCCATGGACTCGGAGAGCGGTATCTCGCCGTTTCCGGAGATGTGCTGGGCGGTGAGGTGCTGCTCGTCGTAGTCCGCGCCTATCTCGCCGCTGACGCGGCCCTTGCGGCGCAGGACGTTGAGGAAGATGATGCCGCCTATGCTCGCGGCTATGAAGCCGACGGCGGCGACGGTCAGGCCGAAGCTCGTGCCGTTGGCGAAGCCGTAATTGACCTCGTAGTTGTGGCCCCAGTTATAGGCCTGCCCGGGGCCCTGCCCGAAGCCCATCGGGAGCAGGAGGCCGGCCGCCGGGAAGCTGCCGAGCGCGTAGGAGAAGCCTATCGTTATCGCGAGGCCGGCTATCGCCTGCAGCAGGTATCCCGCGACGGTCGTCAGGCCCGTGTTGAAGATGTCGCGCTGGCGGTGCGGGTCCTTCTCGCGCTCTATCGTCTTTAAGCTCATCGCGACGAAGCCGAGGCCGAGCCCGTGGTAGGTCAGCGCCTCGAGCGTCCTGACGTCGAGCATGGCGTTTCCCGTTATCTTCTTATAGATATAGCCCGCGATGAGGACGAGGAAGCCGCCGAGGACGGAGCTCGGTATCATCGAGCGCCTGAGCGGGGGGATGACGCGGCGCAGGACGTTGGCGACCATCATGCCGATAAGCAGCACCGTCAGAACGATGATGAAGTTCCATACGCTGAGATCCCAAAGGTTCGTAGTCATGGCTCTGCCTCCGAGACGAATAGATAGGAAGATTATAGAATAAACCGCGCTTTATGTCAAAATAATTATCGCGGCGCGGGCGGCGAGGTTGTAAATCCGGGCGCCAAGTGCTACAATCGACGGGACAAGAAGAGCGCGCCCGCGCTCCGAAGGAGGATACCGATGCTTGTCATAAAGGATTTTTCGAAAACGTACAAGGGCGGCAACAAGGCCGTCGACGGGCTCTCGCTCCACGTCGAGCCGGGGGTCATATACGGCTTCATCGGCCATAACGGCGCCGGCAAGACGACGACGATACGCTCCGTCGTCGGAGCGCAGAGCTTCGATTCCGGCGAGATACTCATATGCGGGAAGTCCATCACCGCCGAGCCCGAGGCCGCCAAGCGCCTCATGGCGTACATCCCCGACAGCCCCGAGGTCTACGACAACCTGACGGGGACGCGCTTTCTCGATTTCGTCGCGGACGTCTACGGCGTCGGCGCCGCCGAGCGCCGCGAGCGCATCACGCGCTACGGCGACATGTTCGAGATAACCTCGCGCCTGGGCAACGTCATAAGCACCTACTCCCACGGCATGAAGCAAAAGCTCGTCCTCATCTCCGCGCTCATCCACGCCCCGCGCCTGCTCGTCCTCGACGAGCCCTTCGTCGGGCTCGACCCGAAGGCCGCGTTCACGCTCAAGGAGATAATGCGCGAGATGACCGACGACGGCTGCGCCATATTCTTCTCCACCCACGTCCTCGACACGGCGGAGAAGCTCTGCGACCGCGTCGCCATAATCAAGAACGGCCGCCTCGTCGCCGAGGGGACCATGGACGAGATACGGGGCAACGAGAGCCTCGAGCACGTATTTCTGGAGCTGATAGACCATGATGCTTAAGCTTGCCGGCATATACTGGACCGAGCAGCTCAAGCTCGGGTCGCTGAAAACGGACAAGAAGACGCGCTGGCGCCTCGTCGGCCTGCTCGCTCTCGGGATATACGTCTTCGGGATGGTCTATTCCTTCGCAAACGCCATGGCGGCGCCCCTCTCGGAGTCGGGCTCGCTCGCGCGCCTCGCCGAGCTTTTCATGACGGCGGGGAGCGGCCTCGTCATTCTTTCAACGCTGTTTTCCGCGCGCGACATACTGTTTTCGTACAAGGACCGCGAGATGCTCTCGGCAATGCCGATAAAAAGAGGGACGCTCGTCGGCTCGCGCGTGCTGATACTGCTCATCTACGAGAGCGTCTTCACGTTCATGCTGATGCTTCCGATGTTCGTCGCCCTCGGGCGGCGCATGACCGTCGGGCCGTATTATATCCTCTGCGCCGTCGTCGGCTGCCTGTTGACCGCGTGCGCCCCCGCCGTCATCGGCGCCGTCCTCGGGACGGGGCTCTCGGCGCTGCTCTCGGGCTTTCGCGGGGCGAAGATACTTCGCTACGCCGTGCTCGCGCTGTTCGCGCTGGGCGTGATGGCCGTCTCGATGAGCACGGGCTTTACCGCCGGCGGCGGACGGCTCAGCGAGGAGGCCGTCGGGAAGCTCGACGAGGCGATGGCCTCCGTGCGCAGCTTCCTGCCGACCGTGCGCCTTTTCTCCGACGGGCTCTCGGGCGAGCCCCTGAAGCTCGCCGCCTTCGCCCTCGTCAGCGTCGCGATGACGGCGCTGCTCATTCTTTTCGCCTCGAAGCTCTCGCCCTATATCGGCGCCCGCTCGGAGGGCGGCGGCGCGGCGCGCGGCTACGTCCCCGAAAAGACGAGGAGCCTCTCGTCGGCGCTCTTCCGCAGGGAGTCCGGGCTCTATTTCGGCTCTCCGCTCTACGTTTTCAACACGGCCTTCGGCCTGCTCATCCTTCTCATCGGCGCCGCCGCGGTCGTCATCCTCCGCAGAAGGCTGCTCGATACGCGCATAATGCTCGAAGCGGGCGAGATGATGTACGGCATGCTGCCCTTCATCTTCGCGCTGTTCGTCTCGATGTGTCCGATAACGGCGTGCACGATATCCATGGAGGGCCGGCGCTTCTGGCTCCTGCGCTCGATGCCCGTCCCGGCGAAGAAGGTGCTCTCGACGAAGCTCCTCTTCGCGCTGACGGTCGAGGCCGTGCCCGTCGTCGCCGCGGCGACGGCGCTGCAGTTCACGCTCCCGCTGGATACGGGCTACCGCGTCATACTCTACGTCCTGCCGCTGGTCTACTGCGTGTTCACGTCCGTGCTCGGACTGCTCATAAATCTCCGCATGCCCAAGCTCGACTGGACCAACGAGGCCGCCGTCGTCAAGCAGAGCGGCTCGGTCACGCTCGCTATGGTATCGGACTGACCGTGAGCCTCATCCCGATGATAGTCTCGTTCGTCCTCGGGAAGATAGGGGCGTTCGCCGTCGCGGGCGCGCTCGCGATCGCCTCGGTAATACTTATCATCAGACTGTTCACGAGCGGCGCGCGCCGCTTCAACGAGATTTGAACGGAGGATAATATAATGGAGAGAAACTGGGAGCGGGAGGTCGCCGCCCGCGTTGAATTCATCAAAAACAAGGTCGCCGAGGCGCACGCCGACGGCATAGTCTACGGCAACAGCGGCGGCAAGGACAGCGCCCTCGTCGGCATACTGTGCAAGATGGCCTGCGACAAGACCGTCGGCATCGTCATGCCCGCGGGGTACATGGCCGGCATGGACGCCGACGAGCGCGACGCGGGGCTCGTCTCGCAGAAGTTCCATATCGAGGTCCGCTACGCAGACCTCACCATGCTGCGCGACCTCGCGCAGCAGATGGTCGACTGCGTGACGATGCACCTCAGCAAGAGCGCCGAGATAAACATCCCGCCGCGCCTTCGCATGATGATACTCTACGGCGTCGCGGCCTCGGAGAACCTCCTCGTCGCGGGCACGGGCAACCGCAGCGAGCGCTACGTCGGCTACTTCACCAAGTGGGGCGACGGCGCCTGCGACTTCAACCCCATCGCCGACCTGACCGTCGGCGAGGTCTACGGCATGCTCGAATATCTCGGCGCGCCGGAGAGCATAATAAAGAAGGCCCCCTCCGCCGGCCTCTACGAGGGCCAGACGGACGAGACCGAAATGGGCATCACCTACGCCGCGATCGACAAGTATATCCTGACCGGCGAGGCCTCGCCCGAGGACAAGGCGAAAATAGACGCGCGGCACGCGGGCAGCCTGCACAAGCTCCGCACGCCGGCGGTCTTCTTCGATACCAAAGACGATGAAAGACGACCTGGAGACTAAATACTATCTCGACGACCCCGACTGCTTCGAGCCGGAGCCCGAGCCGCCGCGGCGGCGGAGGCACGGCTTCCTGCGCTTCCTGCTGACGCTGATACTCATTATCGCGCTGCTCGCGGCCGCCGTCCTCGTCTACGCGAAGCAGCCGAAGGCGGAGCTCCCCGGCGAGCGCCGCGCGCTCGTCTCGACCGTGCTCATAGCGGGCGCGGACGAGGGCGGGCTTCGGACCGACACGATGATGCTCCTGACCGTCGACGCGGCGGCAGGCGTCCTTCGCCTGACGAGCGTCCCGCGCGACACGCTCACCAACGGGACTTGGAACGTCCCCAAGCTAAACAGCGCCTAC
>JAFZAM010000033.1 GCA_017557265.1 Oscillospiraceae bacterium
CGCCGCTCGTGTGGACCCCCGCGGACGGCTTTGCCGTTCACGGCACGACGCATACAGACGTAGGGGGCCGCCTCCTCGCGTACGCGCGGGACGACAGGGGCGTGCTCAACGCGGGCGTCGACGTCAACGGGTACCGCCCCGTCACGTTCGAGGAGATGCTCGTCAACAACGAGCTGTTCAGAGAGGGGCTGAGGATAGGTGAATGCTGGGTCGGAGCATGACGGACTGGTTTGAATACATAGACTCCGAAGACGTGCGGGAGCATCTGAAGGCCGTCGGCTTTCACCTCTCGCCGCGCGACGCGGTATATCTCGCCGCGGTCAGCCGCAGGCTGAGCGTCGCGGAGCGGCATAAGGCTTGGGCGGAGATCATGCGCGGCCCCGGCGGATGCGGCTTCGAGAGGCTCGTGTCCGCGGCCGTAGAGAGAGACGAAGCGCTCCTCGCGGAGCTCTCCGCGCCCGGCCCGCACGCCTTCCGGTGCGTCTGCTATGGCGAAGACGGAGAGACGATCGCGACCCGCCGCGGCATATCGCTCGCGGAGTGCGTGAGCCTCGCGCGCGGGGCGCGGTATACGGAGATATCCCGCCGGACGCCCGGCGGCGGTCACGTATACGGACTGCTCGACGGAGCGGGCAGGGTGACGCGGCTTGCCGGAGACGGACCGGTCGAGGACGGCTTCGAGAAGCTCGCGTTCGAGTTTCCGAGCCCGTTCACGGAGGGCGAGACGCTCCGCGACGTCTGCGGCGAGGGGATATTCGCCCGCGCGGAGCTGAAATTTCTCGGCTGCCGCTTCGAGCCGGGGCTCGGCATGCTCGCCGACGTCGAGTACGTCGACGCGCTCGGCAGAACGACCCGCTCGGGGCAGCTTCTTCTCCGTCTCGAGCGAAGGAACGAAGAGTCGCAGACAAGGGAAACGGAGTCCCGGACATAAGCAGGAAGCGTTATTCCGGCGCTTTACTATTCTTCGTAATGGTAATATAATTAATCAAAACGGGAAATGGTCCGGCCGCATCTTTCAGCCTGAATAAAGGAGTGTATTTATGGGAAACTATAGCATTAACGTGCTCAAGATCTTAAAAAGGCAACTGGAATTGCATTTTCTGTCCAATATCAAGGAAGACGAACGTCAGGCGTCCGATATGAAATATTTGGATGAGGCGACGGATTTTGTCAAAGTTGAATTTGAATATGCTATGATTGACGTACCTTTGTATCAGAAGCAGAACAACTCATGGGAATTGAATTATCTGAAGAAGGGCTATCTGGATTTGTGCCGGGACATTAAGGAAAAGCTGGAATGTGTTACGGAGGAACCTTTTGTTTATCAGCCTTTGGAAGACCTGATCCGGAGGATAGACAGCGAACTCACGTTGAGATCCGAAAAGCGGTAATGACCGCGGCAGGGACTTCAAGCACAGGGAAAGCAGTTATTCGCGACGACCCGCTCGGGGCAGCTTCTTCTCCGTCTCGAGCGGTTGGTATGCAGTGAGGGTTAAGAAACCCGCGCGTTTTCTGCCTGAAAACATAGATTTTGCAACGTTTTATAATGTGCTTGCTCTAGCGCGTTATACACCGCTTGTCCAAAACGGTTTTGCGGCGGCGATGACGCCGATTAACGCAAAAACAGACCCGTCGGTTTCGACGGGTCTGTTTTAATAAGCAAATCAATGGATCGTTGCGGGAACTCCGAGATCGAGGAAGATCTTCTTTATCTCCTCCATGCGCGCGTCGGAGGGCGGGATCGCCTCGAAAACGATCTCGTCGCTGATGCGCAGGTGCTTGGAAACGCCGAGATTATGATACGGGAGCAGCTGCACGACGGTCACGGCGTCCGGACCGAGCGCCTTCACGAACTCCGCGGTGCGGCGCATGACGTCGTCGCTGTCGTTGAACTGCGGGATCACCGGGATGCGGATCTGGGCCTTTCCGCCGGCGGCGGCGATACGAATGAGGTTGTCCTTTATTATCTCGTTGGGGACGCCGACGGTCATCTTATGGACGTCGCTGTCCATGTGCTTGAGGTCGTACAGATACAGGTCGGTGTAGGGGAGCGTCTGCTCCACGATCTCCCACGGCGCGAAGCCGGTCGTATCCAGCGCGGTGTGGAAGCCCTCCGCCTTCAGCTGCTTGAGGAGCGCGAGCGTGAACTCGCTCTGGCTCAGCGCCTCTCCGCCGGACACCGTCACTCCGCCGCCGGAATGCTCGAAGAAGGGCTTGTCCTGACGCACCTTCTGCATGACCTCCTCGACGGTATAGCGGGTGCCGCAGACGTACAGCGCCTTCGGATAGCAGTCCACGGCGCAGTCGCCGCAGTTGTCGCAGAGCTTGCGGTTGACGTGCACGTACTGGATCGGGGTCTGCGTCAGGGTATCCATGCCCATGGCGCCCTTTTCCAGCGCGCCCTTGGTGCAGGCCTTCAGACAGCTCTCGCCGCATACCTTCGTGCCGGAGCAGCGCATGGATATCCAGCTTATCTGCGGATAGAACGCCTGCGACTCCGGGCTGTGGCACCAGGGGCAGTGCAGCGGGCAGCCCTTCAGGAATACCGTCGTGCGTATGCCCGGGCCGTCCTGCACGGAAAACGGCTGGATATCATATAAAAGTCCGCTGACTTGATCCATTTTGCTGATTCCTTTCTGCTTCTCTGGGGAGCGCGAACGGCCGGTCCCGCGGCGCGCGTGGAGGGAGCGCAGGGGCGGGCCCCGCCGCTAAAAAGTTCCAAATCACCTAAGTATAATAATATCATTGCCCTCTTCCGTCAACCGTTTTCGGGCAATATCATGCCTTTAACGACATATCCGAAAAACGTGAAGGCGAAAATGTTGCATTTTTCCCAGAAAATGATATTATATAAGATACGGTAAGTATGTTTATGAACGGATAAAGTCATAGAAGGAGAATATAACATGTATCAGAAAGCCCCGATCAGCCCGAGGGTCCAGCATATCCGGGACATCAGAAGAGACCATGACTACGGTCACGTCATTCTCGACGCCGAGAGGACCAAGATCTACACGCAGTACTACAAGGAACACGAGGACGAGGGCGAGCAGATGAAGCGCGCCGGCTGCCTCTACGCATGGGCCCGCGATAAGACGATGTTCATCGAAGAGGACGCCATGTTCGTCGGCAATATCGGCCGCGAGTGGAGAGCCGCCTGCAACTACATCGAGTGGAACACCCGCTGGATCGAAGCCATCGTCAATCAGCCCGACGAGGACTTCAAGGCCGACTGCCAGACCCCCGGCTGCTTCCTGTACATCACCGACGAGGACCGCGAGATATACAGAGACGCCGTCGAGTACTGGAAGGACAGGACCTTCCACGCCCGCGTTCTGAAGGCTCTGCCCGACGAGATATGGGCGCTCAAGGGCGACAACTGCACCACCTTCGGCAACCGCGTCGCCGGCGCCACCGCCTGCATGCCGCAGGGACATTTCTGCGCCAACTACAAGAAGGTCGTCGACAAGGGCTGGAAGTACATCGCCGACGAGGCTCAGGCGCACATGGATTCCGTCCTGGGCAAGTGCTACGGAGACAACGCCTACAAGTTCACGACCTGGCGCTCCATCAAGAAGGTCGCCGAGGCCGCGATGCTGTACACCAACCGCTGGGCCGACCTCACCGCGCTGGAAGCGAAGAAATATACCGGCGAGCGCAGGGCGGAGCTTGAGAAGATGGCCGAAGGCCTCTACTGGATCGCGGAGAATCCCGCCCGCACCTACTGGGAAGCCATGCAGGCTATCATCCTCTATCAGGGAATGCTCCACGCCGACGGCCAGGCTCACGGCGTGACCCTGGGCAGGATAGACCAGTACTGCGGCAGATTCCTCCAGAAGGAGCTCGACGAGGGGACCATCACCAAGGAGCGCGCTCAGGAGCTGACCGACGCCTTCATCCTGAAGCTCGGCGACTTCTTCGTCCAGACCTACGGCTCGACCAAGAAGGCGAAGGATTCCAAGACCCCCACCGGCAGCCCCACCGGCGCCGGCCTGAAGAAGGACAACGACATCGCCAGATGGCACTATGAGTGCGGCGGACATCACTTCTCCGTCGGCGGTCAGGACCGCCAGGGCAACGACGCCACCAACCCGATGACCATCATGCTCCTGCAGACCTACGCCAGACTCTACATCACCATCCCGTCCTGCTCCGTGCGTATCCACAAGGGCACCCCGCAGGAGGTCTGGGAGAACGCCATCGAGTCCTCCAAGGCGGCGGGCGGTATGCCCGCGTTCGAGAACGACGACATCATCATCCCCGCTCTCGAGGAGCGCGGCATGGCTCACGAGGACGCTCTCGATTACTGCATCATCGGCTGCGTCGAGCCCGCCGGCTGCGGCACCGAATGGGCCGCCTGCGGCAGCTCCGGCGGCGAGAGCTTCAGCAACATGGTCGGCATACTGAACATGGCGATCCACAACGGCCACAACCCGATGAACGGGAACGATTCCGGTCTCCGCACCGGCTATCTGTACGACTATAACAGCTTCGAGGAGTTCCAGGAAGCCTTCGTAAAGCAGATGAAGTACTTCCTCGACTGGCACGTGACCTTCGTCAACTTCTATGAGATGGTCTACAGCACCTATTTCCCCTCCGTCGTCGCTTCCGCCACGATGGACGGCTGCATGGAAAAGGGCATGGACGTTCTTAAGGGCGGCGCGAAGTACAACTCCACCGGCTTTACCGCGCTCGGCACCGGCAACGTCGCCGACAGTCTCTACTGCATCAAGAAGCTCGTCTTCGAGGAGAAGAAGTTCACCACCCGCCAGCTTTACGACGCCCTCTGCGCCAACTGGGTCGGCTATGAGGACATGCAGAGATACATCTGCCACAGAATGGCGCACTACGGCAACAACGTCGATGAGGTCGACCAGCTCGGCGCGTGGGCTCTCGGCGTATACGCCGATCACATGATGAACTGCACCGGCTTCCGCGGCAAGTGGCGCGGCGGCACGTTCACCGTCACCACGCACCTCGAGTTCGGCGGCCTGACGTGGGCGACGCCCGACGGACGCAGCACCGGCGAGCCTCTCGCCGAGGCGATCTCGCCTAGACAGGGCTACGACAAGGAGGGTCCCACCGCGTATCTGCTCTGCGGCGCGAAGCTGCCCCACTACAAGATCGGCAACGGCGACATGCTCAACA
>JAFZAM010000034.1 GCA_017557265.1 Oscillospiraceae bacterium
CCGGGCGGCATGCTCGAAACGCTTTCTCTTTACAATTTACGCGCGGTGGAATAAAATGAAAAAAACGGCTTATAAGGATAATCACATGGAAAAACGCGACGTTTCAAAAATCGATCTTTTCCTTTTCGACCTCGACGGGACGCTCTATCTCGGGGAGGTTCTGTTCCCGTTTACGAAAGAGCTGCTGCGCGAGATAAGGGCGAGAGGGAAGAAGTATCTCTATATGACTAACAACTCCTCGAAGTCCGTCGGCGACTACGTCAAAAAGCTCTCTCGGATAGGCATAGAAGCCGCCCCTGAGGATTTCGTGACCTCCTCGCAGGCGACGATACGTTATCTCAAGCAGTATCACGAGGGAGCGACTCTCTACGTCTGCGGGACACGCTCTCTTAAAGCTGAGTTTGCCGAAGCTGGTCTTGACGTCACAGAGGACGCCGATAAAGCTGAATGCGTCGTCATGGGATACGATACCGAGCTCGATTATAAAAAGCTTCTCGACGTCAGCAGGCTGCTGACGGAGCGACCGGATATGCCTTATATCGCGACCAATCCCGACCTCATCTGTCCGACGGAGTTCGGGTACGTTCCCGACTGCGGGAGCGTCTGCATCATGATCAAGAACGCGACCGGGCGTCTTCCCGTCGTTATTGGAAAGCCCGAGCCGATGATGCCGCTTCTTGCCATGGAGCGCGAGGGTATCGAGCCTGAGCGCTGCGCCGTAGTGGGCGACAGGATATATACCGACGTCAAGTCCGGCCTTAACGCCGGCGCGAAGGGGATCCTCGTCATGAGCGGCGAGACGACTCCCGAGATACTCGCCGCGAGCGAAACCAAGCCGGACCTCGTTTTGCGCGACGCGGGCGAGATCATCGAATATCTATGATTTTTCTTAAGCATAAAGAAAACGAGAAGGAGAAATCTTATGAGCAAAGAGAGATCAGGCGGCCTGAAGCTTAACCTCAGGCGTACGTTCCTCATCGGTTTCGCGTTTTTCGGCATACTCCTGCTCTGGCAGGTATACGACTCGTGGTGCCCGACGTTTCTGACGGATATTTTCGCGCGACGCATGTACCACATCTCCTCGGCCGAGCTGAAGGCCGGCAGCCCGGACAAGATTTTGAACGTCCAGTGGATAGTCGGCATCATCATGGCGTGCGACAACCTGGCCGCGCTCATCCTTCTGCCTATCTTCGGCAATCTCTCCGACAAAACGAAGACGCCGATAGGCAAGCGCATGCCGTACATTCTTGTCGGGACGCTCGTATCCGCCGTCGCGTTCCCGTTCATCCCGCTCTTTTTCCACTACAATAACGTCGTCGCGATGGTCATAATGATGGCGATAGTCCTCATGTTCATGATGATGTACCGCAATCCCGCCGTCGCGCTCATGCCGGATATCACTCCGAAGCCGCTCCGCGCAAAGGCAAACGGCATCATCAATATCATGGGTTACCTCGGCGGAGCGTTCGCGACCGTGCTCGGCATCTTCCTCAAGCTCTCGGACTACATAAACGTCGCCGACGAGGCGCGCAAGCTCTGGATAATAGAGATACCGTTCATCATCGCGTCGATACTCATGGTCGTCTCCGCGTTCGTTCTCTTCGCGACTATCAAGGAAAACAAGATAGCCGAGCAGATAAAGGACGAGATGGAGCTCGGCGAGCAGATGGCCGCCATCGAAAACCCCGTGAGCGACGACGCTCCGATGAGCCCCGCCAACAAGCGTATGCTTCTCGCCATACTCGGAGCGGAATTTCTCTGGTTTATGGCTGATAACGCCATCGGAACTTATATAGGAAACTACGTCATCTACTACCTCAACTCCGTCTCCAGCGCGACGATGCTGCTGACCATAATAGGCGGCGTCGCGAGCGTCGTCGGCTTCGCCATCGCGGGCACGATAGCGGATAAGATAGGGCGCAAATGGACGATATCCTTCGGCCTCGCGATAACGGTCGTCGCGCTCATCGTCATGTGCTTCGTCGTTCCGACGAAGTCCGTCGTAGGCGCTAACGGCGAGCACGCATTCCCGAAGCTTCTGTTCGCGGTCTGGGCTATAAAGGGCTTCGGTATGGCGCTCGTCCATAACTGCTCCTTCCCGATGGTCGTCGAGCTCTGCTCGAACAAGAAGATCGGCAAATTCACCGGCTATTACTACGCGGCGAGCATGTCCGCTCAGACCATCACGCCGATACTGCTCGGCCTCGTATTCAAGGTCACGCTCGCGTGGCGCGCGCTGCCCGTCTACGCGACGGTCCTGTTCGTGCTCAGCTGCATCGTTTTCACTGCTCTTGTCAAGAATATTAAGGCCAAGAAGCTGCAGAACGCGCACGGTCTGGAGGCTCTGGACGGCGACTGACGCCGATAAACGCTGTTGGAGTAAACGATGTACTGGATCATCATCCTTATCGTCATAATAATAGGGCTGCCGTTTCTTTTCCTCGCTCCGGGGCACGCATCAAAGACGATGAAAGCGCCGTTTTACGGGCGCAACTTTGCGCACCGCGGGCTTCACTCGGAGGATAAGAGCGTTCCCGAAAACTCGCTCGCGGCGTTCCGCCTCGCGGTCGAGGCCGGCTACGGCATGGAACTTGACGTTCAGCTTTCAAAGGACGGCGAAGTCGTCGTATTTCACGACGACGACCTTAAGCGCGTCTGCGGCGTCGATGCGCGCGTTGACGAGCTCGACTATTCCGAGCTCTCAAAACTCCGTCTGTGCGGCACTGAGGAGCGCATACCGCTTTTCAGCGAGGTGCTTGACACCGTCAACGGCAAAACGCCGATGATCGTCGAACTCAAAACGGGGAAGAGAAATAAAGAGCTCTGCCTCAAAACGCTTGATATGCTCAATGCTTACGGAGGAGACGCCTGCATCGAGAGCTTCGATCCGTTCATCGTGACGTGGTTTGCGCATCACGCGCCGAAATTACTGCGCGGACAGCTTTCGCAGCGTACGAAGGATTTCAGAGAAGGCGGGTTAAAGCCCGCGACTGCCTTTATCCTCGGAAACGTCCTCTTCAACGTTCTTGCAAGACCGCATTTTATAGCTTACAGGATAGGCGAGAGGCCGCTTCCCGTGCGTTTTTCCGAGGCGCTCGGAGCGATGCCGGTCGGATGGACGAGCCACGATCCGGCGAGCGAAAAAAGGCGCGACGCGGTCATTTTCGAATTCTACAGACCCGAAATAAGATACAAATAAGCGCAGAAAGAGCCGCTCCTATAATCGGAACGGCTCTTTTGATTATGTTTTACTTTTTCCAGGCGTCGTCCTGCCAGTCAGCTTCCATGCATTCGCGGCAGGAGTTGCATTTCTTGCCCGGATGAAGCTTGCACATGACGGGTCCGTTGTACCACATCTCCTTCGTCCCGCTCGGCAGGTCGTATATCCCGCCGAACATGCCCTGCATGAGCGCAGCCTGGAAGAATACGGGCTTGTTTATCTCGACGAAATCAAGCGGGCAGTGAGAAACGCCCGCGGGTATGCGGATTATCGTCGGCTGCTCGATGACGTAATGCTCCTCGTCCTTGCCGATCTCGCCGATGGTGAACTCTATATGCGCGTCGAAATCGAAAAGGTTGGGGAACGTGCCGCCCAGAAAGATGAGATACTCGTCGACCTTGTGCCTGTGCGGGTATTTGTCGATGCAGAACGGCTTGGTGAAGATCTGGAACCCGACGTTGTACTTCGCGCCGGGGAGCTGGCTCGCGCCTCTGAAATACGCCTGCGGGGAAACGACGAAATCGCCGGCGCCACCGGCCTTGACCTCGTTATACTCGGGATCGAATCTATGGACGAGCTTTTCGTACATCACGGTCATCTCCTTGTTTTTTCTATATGATACCATTCACGGCAGAGAATGGCAATAGCGAGCGAAAGGCCGCTTTTTAATCTTTCGGATCGAATAAGCTTTTCGGGATATGGCAGTATCCTCCGGGATTCTTGTCGAGATACTTCTGATGGTATTCCTCAGCGCGGAAGAAATTGAGCAGGGGAGAGAGCTCGACCGCAAGAGGAGCGCAGGCCTTCTTCTCCTCGTAGGCCCAGACTTCACGTATCTCGGGCAGCTGATCGTCGCAGGTATAGTATATCCCCGTCCGATACTGTACCCCGGAGTCCTCGCCCTGTCTGTTCACTGACAGCGGATCGACGACGGTGAAGTAGTATTCGAGCAGCTTCGTAAGCGAGATGACGGCCGGATCGTAATCGACGCGCAGAGTCTCGGCGTGTCCGCTTCCGGCGCATACGTCCTTGTAACTTGGGGAGGTATCCGGGCCGTTTGCGTATCCGACCTCGGTAAACTCGACTCCGGCGAACCGGTCGAAGTACTTCTGCATGCCCCAGAAGCACCCGCCCGCGAGATATATCGTCTTCATGTCGTCCTCCCGTGATTTAGTTACGCCCGTCCGAATGACGCTCGAGATAAGCCTGCTTCTTTCGCTCGTCCTCAGCCTCGAGCGACGAGGAATTATGGACGTTGCCGAGGTACTCCAGGTGATGGCGGAACTCGTGGCGCAGTATGCCGCGCAGTAGTTCCTTCGCCTCTTCGGGCCCGACGTGCGGATAGCACCTGTCGAACGAGCCCTTGTACATCACGATCTGGCGCATCCCGGCATAGAACTGATACTGTCCCATGGTGAACAGGTCGCCCTGCTTTGCATAGTCGGGTATCACCGTCGCTTCCGAGACGATTACGCCGCCCGAAAGCTCGCGGTAAAACTCCTCCGGCAGCTCGTCCATGAGCTCGGATATTATCTGTCTGTATTCTTCCAGATCAATCATCGCAATATCTCCGTCGTTTTGAAAAAAGCCTCTTTTGCCGGATCGACAAAAGAGGCTTTGATGGCAGCGGGAGAAGGATTCGAACCCTCACAAACAGAGTCAGAGTCTGTCGTGCTACCCTTACACAATCCCGCTAAACGCAAAAGCTATTATAGCGGAAAAGCGGGGTTTGTCAAGTAGAAAAATCAAAATTAGTGATAAATCATCACTTGCGCTCGACTATATTGTCCGCGGACTTGTAAATGTGGCCGGGCGGGACTACGCCGCGTACGCAGGAGACGGGATAGATGCTCGCGCCGCGCCCGATGACGGAGCCGGGATTGAGGACGCTGTTGCAGCCGACCTCGACGTTGTCGCCGAGTATGGCGCCGAACTTTTTGCGCAGCGTCTCAAAATGCTCGTCGCCGTTTTTGACGACGACAAGCGTTTTGTCGCTCTTGACGTTCGAGGTGACGCTGCCCGCGCCCATGTGGGCCTTGTAGCCGAGTATCGAGTCGCCGACGTAGTTGTAGTGGGGGACCTGAACGTTGTCGAAAAGGACGACGTTTTTGAGCTCCGTGGAGTTTCCGACGACTGCGTTTTTACCGACGACGGCGCTTCCCCTTATAAACGCGCACTGACGGATCTCGGCCTCGTGATCGATGATGACCGGCCCTTTGATATACGCGCTCGGGAAGATAGTCGCGTCTTTCGCTGCCCAGACCTCGGGCGCTATCTCGTCGTATTCGTCTTTCGGAAGAGTCGGTCCGAGCTTTTTGATAAAGTCGGAGATGAGCTCGAGAGCCTGCCAGGGGTATTCAAGACCCGTAAAGAGCTCCGCGGCTATCGTTTTTGAAGTGTCGAGCAGAGCGGATATCCTGACGTCCATTATTTTCTCACCTCGATAAGAAGTCCTTTTTTATCCATGGCGGCGATAATGTCGTCGACGTGCTTTTCGCATATCTCGGGCGAGAGCGCCTCGACCATGACGCGAAGCACGGGCTCGGTCCCGCTCTTGCGGAGAAGTATCCTGCCTTCGTCGCCGAGCGCGGCGGTGACGGCGTTAGCGGCGGCCTGCACGTCCGGATCGTTCATGGTCTGATCCTTGTCGACTACCTTGACGTTTTTAAGGCACTGAGGATAAAGATGAACGGGAGCGGCCAGCTCGGAGAGCTTCTTTTTCATATCGAGCATGACCTCCATGACCTTTAGCGCCGTTATGAGACCGTCTCCGGTCGTCGCGTACTTGGAGAATATGATGTGTCCCGACTGCTCGCCGCCGATGAGATGTCCGTTTTCGCGCATATTCTCATAGACGTACTTATCGCCGACGGCGGTCTTTTCATAGCCTATTCCGAGCTTGTCGAGAGCCTTGTAAAGCCCGAAGTTGGACATTATCGTCGTCACGACGGTGTTCGTCGTGAGCTCGCCGCGCTCTTTCATATACGCGCCGCATATATACATTATCTCGTCGCCGTCGACGAGCTTGCCGTTTTCGTCCACGGCTAGGCAGCGGTCGGCGTCGCCGTCGAAGGCGAAGCCCGCGTCGAGCCCGTTTTCCTTGACGTACTTCTGCAAACCTTCGATATGCGTCGAGCCGCAGTGAAGGTTCACATTCGTGCCGTTGGGCGTATTGTTGATAACGTAAGTGTCGGCGCCGATGGCGTCGAAGACGCTCTTGGCTATCATCCAGGTGCTGCCGTTGGCGCAGTCGAGGCCTATCTTAAAGCCGCGAAGGGAATAGGTCGCTATGGTGATGAGATAGCCTATGTATCTGTTTCTTCCGGCGGAGTAGTCGACGACTCGGCCGATGTTGTCGCCGGTCGCGTAGGGTATCTCGGGCACGAGCCCGTCGAGATACTCCTCGACGGCGTCTATGACGGATTCCTCCATCTTCTCTCCGTTGGCGTTTATGAGCTTGATGCCGTTGTCCTGATAGGGATTATGGCTTGCGGATATCATTATACCGCAGTCGAAATCCTCCGTGCGCGCGACGTATGATACGCTCGGGGTGGTCGTCACGTGCAGCAGATAGACGTCGGCGCCAGAGGACGTGAGCCCCGCGCAGAGCGCGTCCTCGAACATGTAGCTCGAAAGGCGCGTGTCCTTGCCGAGGACTATCCTTGCTTTTTTGCCTTTGCCGTAGTAATAGCCGATGAAGCGGCCGACCTTGAAGGCCTGCTCGACATTGAGGTCGACGTTTGACTCGCCTCTGAAACCGTCTGTACCGAAATATTTGGACATGTTGATCTCCTTTTCTTGATATAAAAACGATTGCATGGCATCGAAGATAACGATGCCATGCAGTTAGTCGTCAGAGAAGGGAAGCGGCGTCGAAGTCGAGATAGACCTCGACGTCGGGATGGAGCTGGAGGACGGAGGCGGGGACTTCGGGGGTCACTTCGCCCTGAATGAATTTCTTGACGATGTCGGCCTTGCCTTTCCCGAGAGCCATGAGGATTATCCTTCTGGCGTTCATGACGGTCTTGATGCCCATCGTGACTGAATGCGTCGGGACCTCGTCTATGGAGTTGAAGAAGCGCTTGTTGGCCTGACGGGTCGAATCCGTGAGCTCGACTATATGAGTGACGGAGCCGAAGGGGGTGCCGGGTTCGTTGAAGCCTATATGTCCGTTGTTGCCGAGGCCGAGGAGCTGAAGGTCTATGCCGCCGGCGGCCTCGATGTCCTTATCGTACTGCGCAGCCTTCTCGGGGTCGGTATCAATCCCGGAGGGGACTCTGGTCCTGCTGATATCTATGTCGATCTTTTCAAAAAGATTCTTGTTCATGAAGTAGCGGTAGGACTGATCGTGCGTGCCGTCGAGCCCGAGATACTCGTCAAGATTAAAGGTCGAGACGTCCTTGAAGGATATCTTATTTTCCGCACAGAGCTTTGCGAGTTCGGCATAGAGCCCGAGGGGCGTGGACCCGGTCGCAAAGCCGAGAACGGCGTTCGGCTTTTCGGCGAGAAGCGCGACGTACTTTTTTGCGACGGCTTCCGCTGTTTTTTCGGGCGTATCAACGTATATTTTCATGCTTTGCCTCCTGAAAAATCATGAAAAGATTTTAGCAAAAACTGACCGCAAAATCAAGA
>JAFZAM010000035.1 GCA_017557265.1 Oscillospiraceae bacterium
GAGCTCGTCCGGCGCCAGCCCTTCCCGGGCCCGGGGCTCGCCGTGCGCGTCATAGGTCCGGTAACGAAGGAAAAGCTCGACTCTCTGCGCGAGGCGGACGCCATTTTCCGCGAGGAGGTCGACAAGCTCCCGCGCGAAAAGCGCCCCGACCAGTATTTCGCCGTCATGACCGACCTCCGCAGCGTCGGCGTCATGGGCGACGCCCGCACATACGGCTTCACGGTCGCCCTGCGCGCGGTATCGACGGACGATTTCATGACCGCCGAGTGGACGCGCCTGCCCTACGAGGTCCTCGAGAGGGCGAGCGGACGCATAACCAACGAAGTGCCCGGCATTTCCAGAGTCGTATACGATATATCCTCCAAGCCGCCGGCAACGGTGGAATGGGAGTAAGGGGGAACGCAGCATGACCAAGTATATCTTCGTGACGGGCGGCGTCGTCTCCGGCCTCGGAAAGGGGATAACGGCGGCCTCGCTCGGCAGACTGCTCAAGGCGCGCGGCCTGAAGGTCGCGGCGCAGAAGCTCGACCCGTACATCAACGTCGACCCCGGGACGATGAGCCCCTATCAGCACGGGGAGGTCTACGTCACCGAGGACGGCGCCGAGACCGACCTCGACCTCGGCCACTACGAGCGCTTCATCGACGAGGACCTAAATAAGTACTCAAACCTCACCACCGGCAAGGTCTACTGGAACGTCCTCAACAAGGAGCGCCGCGGAGAGTACCTCGGCTCGACCGTGCAGGTCATCCCGCACATCACCAACGAGATAAAGGAATTCGTCTACAGCGTCGGAAAGAAGACCAACGCCGACGTCGTCATCACCGAGATAGGCGGCACGATAGGCGACATCGAGTCCCAGCCGTTTATCGAGGCCGTCCGCCAGATATCCCTCGAGATAGGCAGGGAAAACAGCCTCTTTATCCACGTCACGCTCGTCCCGTTCCTTCGCGGGTCGGACGAACACAAGACCAAGCCGACCCAGCACTCGGTCAAGGAGCTGCAGGGCATGGGCGTCAGCCCGAACATCATCGTCCTGCGCTGCGACGAGCCGCTCGAGGAGCCAATCTTCCGCAAGATAGCGATGTTCTGCAACGTCAAGGACGACTGCGTCATCGAGAACATGACCATCCCCAACCTCTACGAGGCGCCGCTCATGCTCGAAAAGTCGGGCTTTTCCGGCGTCGTCTGCCGCGAGCTCGGCATTGACGCGCCGGAGCCGGACCTCGCCGAATGGCGCGAGATGGTCGCGCGCATAGACGATCCGAGGACGCGCCGCGTCGAGATAGGTCTCGTCGGCAAGTACGTCGCCCTGCACGACGCGTACCTCTCCGTGGCCGAGGCGCTGCGCCACGCGGGCTACTACCACGACGTCCACGTCGACATCCGCTGGATAGACTCCGAGGAGATAAGGCCCGATAACGTCGATTCCATGCTCGCCGGGCTCGACGGCATAATCGTTCCCGGCGGCTTCGGCAGCCGCGGCATAGACGGCATGATCCTCGCCGCAAAGTACGCCCGCGAGAATAAAGTCCCCTACTTCGGCGTCTGCCTCGGCATGCAGATAGCCGTCATCGAGTTTGCGCGAAACGTCGCCGGCATCCCCGACGCGGACTCCGGCGAATTCAACGAGCTCTGCAAGAATAAAGTCATCGACTTCATGCCCGGCCAGAGCGACGACATCGACAAGGGCGGGACGCTCCGCCTCGGCGCGTACCCCTGCGTCATCACTCCGGGCACGACCATGGAGCGCTGCTACGGCAGGCTCGAGATAAGCGAGCGCCACCGCCACCGCTACGAGTTCAACAACGACTACCGCGAAAAGCTCTCCGCCGCCGGCCTCACGCTCAGCGGCATCTCGCCCGACGGGCGGCTCGTCGAGACCGTCGAGCTCACGGAGAGGCCCTTCTTCGTCGGCGTGCAGTATCATCCGGAGTTCAAGTCCCGCCCGAACAGGCCGCATCCGCTCTTTAAGGGCTTCATCGGCGCGGCGGTCGGCTTCTCCGAGGGCAAGGCAAAATGAGCGTCCATGAGGAATGCGGCGTATTCGGCCTCATGGCCCCCGAGCCGGTCGACGCCGCCGTCATCTGCCACCACGGGCTCTACGCCCTCCAGCACAGAGGTCAGGAGAGCTGCGGCATCGTCGTCAACGACGACGGCGTGTTCGCCTCCCACAAGGACCTCGGCCTCGTGAGCGAGGTCTTCACGAAGGAGGTCATGGCCTCCCTCCCGAGGGGAACGATGGCCGTCGCCCATACGCGCTACGGGACGACCGGCGCGACCAACCGCGTCAACTGCCAGCCCATCGAGGTAAACCACCAGAAGGGCCGCATGGCGATAGCCCATAACGGCAACCTCTCCAACGCCGCCGAGCTCCGCTCCGAGCTCGAGCTCTCCGGCGCCATCTTCCATACCTCCAGTGACACCGAGACCATAGCCTACATCGTCACGAAGGAGCGCCTGACCGCGCCCTCCATAGAGGAGGCCGTGTCGCGCGCCATGAACGTCATCGACGGCGCGTACTCGCTCGTTCTCATGTCGCCGCAGAAGCTCATCTGCGCGCGCGACCCCTACGGCTTCCGCCCCCTCTGCTACGGGCAGACCGAGGACGGGATATATATCGTCGCCAGCGAGGACTGCGCCCTCAAGGCCGTCGGCGCGCGCTTTGTCCGCGACGTCGACCCCGGCGAGATACTCATCTTCAGTAAGGAAGGCGTCGTCTCCCGCCGCGAGCACTGCGGGGAGCGGAAAAAGAGCCTCTGCGTCTTCGAATACATCTATTTCGCGCGCCCCGACTCCGTCATAGACGGGCGCTCGGTACACGCCGCGCGCGTCGAAGCGGGCCGCGTCCTCGCTAGAACGCGCCCGGCGGAGGCGGATATCGTCGTCGGCGTCCCGGATTCCGGACTCGACGCCGCGATAGGCTTTTCGCGCGAGTCCGGCGTGCCCTACGGCATCGGGCTCATCAAAAACAAATACATCGGCAGGACGTTCATCGCCCCGGGCGACAGAGCCGATCAGGTCCGCATCAAGCTCTCGGCGATAGAGGACGTCGTGCGCGGAAAGAGGATAGTCCTCATCGACGATTCCATCGTCCGTGGGACGACGAGCGGCCGCATCGTATCGCTGCTCCGCGAGGCCGGCGCGAAGGAGATCCACATGCGCATCTCCGCGCCGCCGTTTCTTTTCCCGTGCTTTTACGGGACGGACATCGACTCGCAGGACAACCTCATAGCCTGCCGCCACACCGTCGACGAGATAGCGGAGATGATTGGCGCCGATTCGCTCGGCTACCTGCCCGCGGAGGAGCTCTGCGAGCTAGCGGGCTGCCGGGACTACTGCGCCGCCTGCTTCGACGGCAACTACCCGACCAGAATACCAACCGACCCGCGCAAGGACCGCTTCGAGCGCAAGCTCTCCGAGCTTTGACGCTCCCCGTGAAAGGAGACGCCGCCATGCGCTTTACGAAAATGCACGGCCTCGGCAACGACTATCTCTACGTCTTCGGCGAGGTCCCCGAAAACGCCGCCGAGCTCTCGCAAAAGCTCTCCGACCGCCATTTCGGCGCGGGCTCCGACGGGATGATATACATCACGCCGTCCTCGAGGGCCGACTTCGGCATGCGCATCTTCAACGCCGACGGCAGCGAGGCGAAGATGTGCGGCAACGGCATACGCTGCGTCGGCAAGTACGTCTACGACAAGGGCTATACCGACAAGACCAGCGTCACCGTCGAGACGCTCTCGGGCGTCAAGCTCCTGCGCCTGCAGGCGCGCGGCGGGAAGGTCAGGAGCGTGACCGTCGACATGGGCCGCGCCGAGGTCGGGGAAGACCTCGCTCTCGAGGCCGCGGGCGCGACCTTTAAGGGGACGCCCGTCTCCGTCGGCAATCCGCACTTCGTCGTCTTCGTCGACGATATAGAAAAAGCCCCGCTCCTGACGGCGGGGCCCGCCATTGAGAAGCACGCGGCGTTCCCCGGCGGGGTCAACGTCGAATTCGTGCAGGTACTGGGAGACGACAAGCTCCGCATGAGGGTGTGGGAGCGCGGGAGCGGCGTGACGCTGGCCTGCGGCACCGGAGCCTGCGCCAGCACGGCGGCAGCTATCAAAAAGGGATAC
>JAFZAM010000004.1 GCA_017557265.1 Oscillospiraceae bacterium
AGAGCGCGCCCGAAGGCGCGCTCTTTCGTATGGGATCGCAGTTACTTGACCTGGCTGATCTTGCCGGTCTCCTTGTTCCTCCAGCGGGGCTTGAGCGGCAGCGGATAGTTGAACTCGATCGCGCCCGGAGTCGGGCAGTCGGTCACGCAGCAGCCGCAGTACCAGCACTCTTCGGGATGAAGGATGATGGGGGGCTGGCCCTTCTTGGGGTTGGGGATGTAAACGTCGATCTGGCAGACCTCAACGCAGGTGTTGCAGCCGATGCACTTGTCGGGATTGACTCTGACCGGCATGCTCGGCGTCTGAACGTTGGGTATCGCAAACACTTTATTCGCCATTACTCTGTCCTCCTGTCTCATTCAGCGGGCTTATACACGCCGGTATAGTCCTTGTTGTGAGCCTCGTAGCCCTCTTTCATGTTGCCGTACCACTTCGAGGGCACTCTCTCGAACTTGACCTCGTCGTTTTCGAGCCTGAGCGTGAGGAAGCAGTTGGCCTCTTCCGGATTATCCTGCGGATAGTCGACGCGGTCGATGCGGAGCCTGGCGTTGGTGAGCCTGCGCTCCTTCATGGCGTAGATGGCGACCTTGCAGCAGGTGATGATGCTCAGGTCTTCGATGGAGCGCATGAGCTTGTGCGGGTCGAGAGCGTAAAGCTGAGGAACGGCGTTCTCTTCGATCCTCTCGATCTCCTCGAGAGCGATGTCGAGGAGCTTCTCGCTCTTGAACTCGCTGACGAAGTACTGCATGACGCGGTTGACGCCGTTGTGCAGCTCCTTCCACTCGATGCCGCCGTCGCGCTTGGTCGGGGCGAGGACGCGGTCCTTCTCCTTGTCGACCTGCTCGCGGCAGAGGTCGGCGGCGCCGTGGGCCTTGGCGTACGCCGCGGCCTTGCGGCCGGCGTAGCGGCCGGTGGAGGCGGCGAAGCTGTGGTCGCCCGGGGAGAAGATGGAGGTGCCGGCTCCGAAGAGGCCGGGAACGTTGGTCATCAGATCCCAGTCGATCATCAGGCCGCCGCTGCGGGAGCCGTCGCGGTACTGCTGAGAGGGCTGGAACTCGATGAGCGTGTAGTTCATGATCTGGTCGCGCTTGTAGTCGAAGCCGTTCTCGGTCATCGTCTTGACCATGACCTTCGTCGTGGACTCCTCGTTGAGCATGAGGTTCCAGGTGGCGTTGGCCTCCTCGGGCTTCATGCCGGCGAAATCGCCGAAGAACGGAAGCTCGTACTTGCCTTCCTTGACGCCCTCGCGGATCTCGTTGATGATGTTGGCCTGGTTGGAGAACATCGCGCCGCCGTCGGCCCAGCCCTGGGTCGGGGCGGGGAGCTTGGTGTTGTTGGCGTCGACGAGGGGAACGTTCTCATAGCTCGCGTCGTTGCCGCCGGTATACCACTTGTGCTTGAGGCCGGAAGCGATCCTGTAGGGAGCGCTGCCTTCCATCATGGTGATCTTCGCGCCGGCGTTGAACGCCATGGCGGTCGCGTCGCCGCACTCGTTGCGGGAGTACATCGTCGAATATCCGCCGTGCTCCATATCCATGAACCACAGGGAGTTGGGGCCGGCCGCGGACATGACGACGGCCTTCGCCTTGACGATGATGAACTCGCCCGTACGGACGTTGAGGCCGGTCGCGCCGACTATGCGGGCGCCCTGCTTGCCGCCCTCGTTGAGCAGGCTGGTCGCCATTACGCGGTCGAACACCTGCACGCCGAGCTTCTTGCATTCCTTCTTAAGTATGGGCTTGAACGTGCTGCCCCAGATACGGAGGACGACGTTCGTGCGCTTCTCGGGGGGATTGTAGCCGGGCTTCTTCCAGTCGTCGTACGGAGCGTAGCCGACGCCCACGCCGTAGCGCGGGGAGACGCAGAACTTCGTCTCGGGGTCACGACCCTCGATGCCGACGAACTCGTCGTCCGTGTCGCGGATCTTGCCGCCCATCTGCTCCATTTCGAGCAGGGTGTCGAAGTCCTCGCGGCACTGGATCTCGGTGCCTATGCCGTTGGAGAACGGCCCCTGGGTCATCTGCTCGGCCCACCAGTCGGGGTCGACTCTGGACAGGGGGTTCGCCGGAACGTTGCACCAGTGGTCGCAGCCCGGTCCGCCGGCGCCGCTGCGCCTGACGTCGCCCTTCTCGAGGAGGACGACCTTCGCGCCGTTGCGGGCGGCGGTTATGGCGGCCCAGCATCCCGCGATGCCGCCGCCGAGGACAAGTACGTCCGTCTCGACCTCTTTTTCCTCTCCGAACTTGATCGGATAAGGCCACTCGGGAGGAGTACCCTCGGATTTCAGATAATCATGCCAGGTTCCCATCTTTCAACCTCCTATGAATTTGATATTGCTTTTTCAAATTTAGTTTTCTCTACTATAGATAATAATCTCAAAAAGGCAAAAGGTCAAGCCAAAGAGCGGAAAAATGCGGCCTTGAAACGGCGCGGGCGCCGCCTCGCGCTTTCCGGCGCGCTTTTAGCAAAATAATGCTTCCCCAAACCGCCGAAATGCTGTATAATAAATTATTCCCCGCAGCGTCGCGGGATGAAAGAGGAAAGAAAAAATAAACATACAGCGGAGGTAACTACATGAACGCGAAAACCTACATCGAGCCCCAGACTACCATACCCGTTTACGACGAATGCGACGTGCTCGTCGTCGGCGGCGGCTCGGCCGGGCATTCCGCCGCCATAGCGGCCGCCCGCGCGGGCTGCAAGAACGTCATCCTCATGGAGCGCTACGGCTACTGCGGCGGCGACGTCACGGGCGGCTTCGTCCTGCTCGTCCCCAGCCTCTCCTTCCACGAGAAGGTCTACGTGCGCGGCATCCAGGAGGAATGGTTCACCCGCATGAAGAACATCCCCTACGCCGCCGTCGGCCCCGATCCCGAGCTCAGCGGCTCCACCGACCCCGACCTCATCGCCAAGTTCGCCGAGTTCGGCGGCGCGGGCGGCATAGTCGAGCGCCGCGTCGAGTTCGGCTTCATGCTCGATCCGATGCAGCTGCGCATCGAGATGGACCTCATGCTACGCGAGCACGCCGACGCCATCCGCATCCTCTACCACTCCTGGGGCACCAAGCCCATCATGGAGGGCAACGTCTGCAAGGGCGTCATCTTCGAGTCCAAGGAGGGCCGCAAGGCCGTCCTCGCCAAGGTCGTCATCGACTGCACCGGCGACGCCGACATCTGCCGCCTCTCCGGCGCGCCGACCACCTCCTCCATCGACGACGAGTGCCGCTGCGGCTCCACCGCGCTGGTCTACCGCATAGGCGGCTTCAGCCGCAAGGCGTTCGCGAAGTGGAGAGCCGCCAACCCCGAAAAGAGCAAGGCTCTCTCCGCCGAACTCGTCGAGATCCACGGCTTCCGCTCCGGCATGATCGCCGGCCCGCGCGACGACGTCAGCTGGGTCAACAACTGGCAGCCCAAGCGCGACTGCTCCAAGATCGAGGACCAGAGCGTCACCGAGTGGGGCACCCGCGTCAAGATAAGGGACATCATCGACTGCTACAAGCGCTACGCGCCCGACGTCTTCGCCGACGCCTACCTCTATGACATCGCCCCGCAGCTCGGCACCCGCGGCTCGCACCGCATCCTCGGCGAGCACATCATCTCCTCCAACGACTGGGCCTTCCCGAAGCAGCACGACGACTGCATCGCCTGGCACTGCACCGTCGAGACCCTCAACGACAACGCGCCCATCGAGATCCCGTATCGCGCGATACTGCCGCAGAAGGTCGAGAACCTTCTCGCCCCGGGCCGTCACCTCTCCGCCGACCGCGTCGCCATCGACAACGTCAACCTCATCCCGCAGTGTGTCGGCACCGGCCAGGCCGCCGGCGTCGCGGCCGCCGTAGCCGTCGCTGACGGAGCCAGCACCCACACCGTCAACGTCTCCAAGGTGCAGGATATCCTCGCCGGCGAGCAGAACGTGCCCCTGCCCCGCAACGCGCACACCGACAAGAGCTACACCGAGTGCCTCGAAGCGCACGAGTTCGGCCTCTACACCCCCGCGGCCAAGAGGGCCCGCGAGGCCGGCGACGCCGCGAGCGTCTACCGTCACTGGACGCTGTCCGGCGGCTCCGCCATGCAGCAGAAGCAGCAGAAGGACGGCAAGGACTCCGGCCTGCTCCACTGATATTTCGCATAAGATAAGCTTCGCCGCCCGGGACAAATTCCCGGGCGGCGTTGTTTTTCGGGCGGGGATATGATAAGATTATTTGGAGATTTTCCCGCGAGCGGAGAAACGAGGCGCGATATGATCGAAACGAGGATAGACGTCCGGTATCCGGACTGCGACGGCATGGGCATCGTGCACCACGCGGTGTATCCGGTATGGTACGAGATGGCGAGGATGGACCTTTTTGAAAAGAGCGGCTTCGGCTACGAGAGCACGCACGCCCTCGGGCTCGACCCCGCGATGGTGCATCTCGAGCTCGATTACGGCGCGCCCGTCACGTTCCCCGGCAGCGTCACGGTCAGGACCCGCGTCACGCTATGTCAGGGGAAAAAGCTCGGCTTTTCCTACGAGGTCTGGCCCGACGGAGCGGAGGCGCCCTGCGCGAAGGCTTCCAGCTTCCATATCTGGGTCAAGAGCGGCAAGAGCTTCGACCTCGAACGCGAGCAGCCGGATATCTTCGCGGCGTACCGCGCCATGACGGACTGAAAACCGAATAAGAAGACGAAAACCCGTCCTCCCGGACGGGTTTTTCTTTTTTCTAACGGAGCTTGTATATCCTCAGGCCGTCGAACTTTTTGATGAGCCTGAGCATGCTGTTGAAGGGCTCGTAGTCCTTGCCCTTCTCCGTCTCGGGCAGGGCGTCGTAGTGGCGCTTTATCTCGTCCTCGGTCGGCGCGCCGTCCATCGTGAGCTTGTGGCGGCGCATCTGCTCACGGTAGGCCTTGCGCTCGGAGAACATGCTCGCGCCGTCGGGCAGGCTCTCCCCCGCCGGGACGGGAACGGTCTCGTACTCGTCGCCGTACGTCCAGCCCATGGAGATGTGCTCGAGCACCCACCTTCTGTGCTCCATCGGGGCGAAGACCTCCGTCTGCGCCGGGGAGAATTTGACTATCTCCTCGCAGTCGACGGGCTTGTCGGTGTAGAAGCAGCCTATGGCGTTGAGGTACCCGGCGAAGCTCTTGGCCTGATTGATGTTCGACAGCTGATACTCCAGCGAGAGCGACTCGAACTGCTTTTCCAGTTCCTCCGCGGCGACCTTGTCCTCGTTCCCGCCGTAGAGATACCTCGCGTTGAGGGCGACGGCGAAATCGTACAGATGCATGAAGCTGCTGCTCGACAGATACGTGTGCTTGCTGCTCCTGTCCACGGGGCGCACGTCCGCGACGACGTTCAGCGGCACGGGCGAAACGTCGACGATGCGCTCAATATCCCTTTGGAAGCGGCGGTCGTCGCAGGTCATCTCGCCGTAGGCCTTGAGCTTCGGCTCCTCTCCCCCGCCGAGGCGCCAAGCGGCGTAGCGGCGCTCGTAGTCCTCGATCTTGTCCCGCTCGGCGGCGTCATAGTAATACGTCGCCCTTATCGCGCCGTCCGTGAAGTCGAATCCTGCCCCGGACGGATGCAGCTCGCGGCGCGAATTGCGCCCGTAGGCTATCCTGTCCCAGCACTGCAGCTCGTCGCAGAGCATGAGCAGATACGCGAGCGGATGCAGCGACATCGGCAGCGGCGCCTCCGCCGCGTCCACGCGGTTTGCTACGGCGAATTTGAAGAGGCTGTTATGCAGAAGTATCGCCGAGAGCGCGTTTATATGGATGGGCTCGAGCGAGGCCGCGCCCTCCGGCGAGGAGACGAGCTCGCGGAAGAGCCGCGTCGCGGAAAACCAGGCGTGGTCCATGTAGTATCCGAACCTGTCCGGCGAGACGGGCTTCGCCGCGACGGTCGCGGCGAGCTCCCGCTCGGTCACGCCGTACTTTGCCCCGAGCGTCCTCGCGACGTCGAAGGCGAGCAGGTCGACGAGCGACGTAAACTCCCTGCCGTAGAGCTCCGTCACGCGCTTCGAGGCGGCCTCCGGCAGCTTCGTCAGCGCGTCGAGGTCGCGGTAGGCGATGAAAACGCAGCCGTCGCCGCGCTTGACGCCGTCGGCCTCGAAATACGAGAGCACCTGCTCGAAGGGCAGCTCGAAGGGATAGCCCACGTCGTGGAAAAGCGACGTCAGCCCCCAGTATTCGAGGAAGAGCCGGGCCGCCTTTCTGTCGCTCTCCGGGTCTGAGCCGTCCGGCGCGAGGCCGTAGAACTCCCCGAACGCCCTGCGGTAGGCCTCGCTGCGCTCGTAGATCGCTAGGCCGAGCGCGAAGACGTAGACCGAATGGGAGTAGTGATCCCTATGCTTCATGAGCAGCGAGCTGCCGTTTGACTCGTATTCCGAGAGCAGCTCGACCATCTTCTTGGACTTGCCGTAATGGCCGAAGAACATCTCCAGATAGCAGTAATAGACGTTGTAGGCGTCGTCGGCGGCGCCGGAGTCGATGAACCGCTCGAGCTCGCGCTCGAGGCAGAGGCGGTTTATATCCATCTCCATGTCGCGGGGTATCTGGCCCGGCGCGGAGCTCTTGCCGGTAAATTCGGCGCGCGTCTCCTCCCCGCCGCGGAAGCCGAGCTCCTCGCAGCGGTCGTGGATGAACTTCAGCGCGGAGTTTTTCAGGTCCGCGCGGGCCGG
>JAFZAM010000036.1 GCA_017557265.1 Oscillospiraceae bacterium
AAACGATAAAGGAGGAAAGCATGAGCAAATACTACGACGAGCCTGCGAAGAAAGTCGAGATCTACGCGGAGTGCGACATACTCGTGGTCGGCAGCGGATGCGCGGGCCACAGCGCCGCCATCTCGGCTGCGAGAGCAGGCGCAAAGAACATCATAATCATGGAGCGCTACGGCTACTCCGGCGGCGACGTCACCGGCGACTACGTCCTCATGGTCCCGAAGCTCAGCTGGAAGACCCTGCCCTTCGTGCGCGGCCTTCAGGAGGAGTGGTTCGACCGCATGGAGAAGGCCGCCCCCGGCTCGACCTACGGCCCGAGCATGAAGGACATCGGCAAGGTCAACCCCATGCTCGCCTATACCTACTCCAACATGTCCGACATAACCAGCGTGAGCGAGCCGCACGGCCTCATCAGGACCGTGTACTACGACGGCCCGCAGCTCGAGATCGAGCTCGACCTCATGCTGCTCGAGCTCAATGACCGCATCCAGATCCTCTACCACAGCTGGGGCACCAAGCCCATCATGGACGGCGACGTCTGCAAGGGCGTCTACTTCGAGTCCAAGGAGGGCCGCAAGGCCGTCCTCGCGAAGGTCGTCATCGACGCGACCGGCGACGGCGACCTCTACCGCCAGTCCGGCGCGCCCTACGAGGACCTCTCCGGCGCCGGCACCCGCTCGCACAACACCACCCTCGCGTGGCGCGTCGGCGGCGTGAACACCCAGTACCTCATCGACTGGAAGCGCGACCATCCCGAGCTCTGGCGCGAGCTGTGCAAGGAAGTCTCGGCCCGCTCCGGCATAGCCGGCTCCGCCCCGTTCTGGACCGAGCCGCACGGCAACTGCCTCGTCTTCAACCGCCACGTCAACGTCAACTGCTCGACCGTCAAGGACCTCACCGCGACCGAGCTCAACACCCGCAAGGGCATCCGCGCCGTCATCGAGTACTGCAAGGAGGCGCTGCCCGGCGCGTACAAGGACATGTACCTGCTCTCCATCGCGCCGCAGACGGGCGTCCGCTGCAGCCGCCGCCTCAAGGGCGAGTACGTCATGACCGCCAAGGACTGGGCGCTCGGCGTCGAGCACGACGACTGCATCGCGTGGCACTCCACGATCTGCCGCCTCAACGACTGCGGCCCCGTCGAGATCCCGTACCGCGCCATACTCCCGCAGAAGGTGGATAACCTGCTCGCTCCGGGCCGCCACGTCTCGGCCGACGGCCTCGCGATCGACTGGATAAACCTCATCCCGCAGTGCGTCGGCACCGGTCAGGCCGCGGGCGTCGCGGCGGCCGTCGCCGTCGCGGACGGAGTCGGCACCCACGCCGTCGACATCCGCAAGGTGCAGAACATCCTCATCGACCAGAACGTGCCCCTGCCGCGCAACGACCGCGTCGATCCCGCCTACGCCGAGCTCGTCCGCGAGTTCGACAAGGGCCTCTACACCGACGCCGCGAAGAAGGCCAAGGAGGACCCGAGCTCCCTCGACCAGCTCAAGCCCTTCGGCGCGTAAACGGCGCTTTGCGCCGAAACGGATCGCGCCTCGCGGCGCATGAATCGCGCTCCGCGCATGATTTCCCCTTCGGGCATGAATAGCCCTGCGGGGCATGAAGGCGCGAGCCGATCCACGGAGCGAAGCGAGAATTCACGGCGAAGCCGTCAAATCATGAAAGCCCGCGCACCCTTGGTGCGCGGGCTCTCTTTTTGCTCCAAAGGCTTCCCCTTGAGGGGAAGCTGGCAGCCCGAAGGGCTGACTGATGAGGTGGGCCATTACCGCCGCACTTGCGGGAAGCGCGTAGGGCGGGGCGCCCTCGCCCCGCCGCTTGACAAGAAATCCCTGCCATGGCATAGTAAAGGCAAATACTCCGCCGCCCGGAGGTGCCGAAATGGAAGAGAGAAAAAGCCTGAGTCCCGCGACGTCAATAATAATAGTTCTCGTCGCCGTCATAGCTGTCGCGAGCGTCGTTTTCTGGTTTTTCAGAGCCAGAAATACCGTTGCATCGGTTAGATATGAAAAACAGCTCATCGAGGCAACGAATCTTATGTTCGAAGGCGGCGTGACGACCGAAAACTGCGCCAACCTGATGCAGAGCGTTTGGAACAACAGCATCTGGAAGATTGCGGACAAAAGGACTGACCATTATACACATGCTGAGTCCGGCGTCTTTTATGATGATTTCAATGACGCGCTGGCCGCCCTCTTCGCAGACCCCGACTTCAGAGAGGACATCAAGTCGATCCGGCAAAACCGCGACGACGTGGAAGAACTGATCCGCAAGCTAAAGAACCCGCCGCGTGCATGGCAGGACGCATATTCCGAACTGCTTCGGCTATATGACACCTATTACGACTTTACCGAATTGGTATTAAACACGCATTGTAGCTTGAATGAATTCTCAGAGCGATTCGTAGAATATGACAACGAGATGGTCAAACGGCTAGACAAAATGGACCTGTATTTTGATTAACTCCGAGAGACCGAAAAGACGGAGGAGCGGCCGCTCCTCCGTCCTTTATTTATCTTTTCACATCAGCGCCGCGCCGAGGACGCCGAGCCAGGGCTCGCCGCCGGAGAACGCTATCTCCAGCGTCTCCGCGGGCGCGGGACGCATGCATTTTGCCCGTATCGCCGCC
>JAFZAM010000037.1 GCA_017557265.1 Oscillospiraceae bacterium
CCCTCGAACGCCGCGCCGACGACGTTGTTGGGGTTGTTGGAGCGCAGGCACTTGGTCCTGATGTCCTTGATGCCGGCAGCCTCGGCAACGGCGCGGACTGCGCCGCCGGCGATAACGCCGGTGCCTTCGGGGGCGGGCTTCATCAGAACGCGGCCGGCGCCGAACTCGCCGATGACCTCGTGGGGGATGGTCGTCCCGGAGAGGGTTATGGTGACGATGTTCTTCTTGGCGTCCTCAAGTCCCTTGCGGATGGCTTCGGAGACCTCGTTGGCCTTGCCGAGACCGTATCCGACGCGGCCCTTGCCGTCGCCCACGACGCAAAGCGCCGAGAACTTCATGACGCGGCCGCCCTTGACCGTCTTGGAAACACGGTTGAGGGAGACTACCTTCTCGCTGAACTCGGAGGGCTCCTCTTCACGGCGTCTGTTGTTTCTGTCGTTGTTGTATGCCATTTTTCTGCCTCCTCCGATCAAAACTGCAGTCCGGCTTCGCGGGCGCCGTCGGCCAGAGCCTTGACTCTGCCCTGATAGACATAGCCGCCGCGGTCGAAGACCACGTTGCTGATGCCCTTATCGAGCGCGCGCTTGGCAACGGTCTCGCCGACCTTCTTGGCCGCGTCGCAGTTGCCGCCGAATTCCGTGAATTCCTTCTCGACGGTGGAGGCGGAGACGAGGGTCTTGCCGTTCACGTCGTCGATGACCTGAGCGTAGATGTGGTTGAGGCTGCGGTAGACGTTGAGCCTCGGTCTCTCGGGCGTACCCGAGATCTTGCCCCTTACTCGGGCGTGGCGCCTGCGGCGCGCTTCCTCTGTCTTGGGTCTGTTTATCATTGTGGGTACACCTCCTTTTACTTACTGCCGGTCTTGCCTTCCTTGTGGCGGACGACTTCATCGGCGTATCTGATACCCTTGCCTTTGTAAGGCTCGGGCGGCTTCTTGTTGCGGACGTCGGCGGCAAACTGGCCGACCTTCTGCTTGTCGATGCCGTTGATGACGACCTTGTTGGGGTCGGGCACGTCGATGGTTATGCCCGGGATCTCCTCAACGTTGACGAGGTGGGAGAAACCGAGAACCATGACGAGCTTGTTGCCTTCCTTGCTGGCCCTGTAGCCGACGCCGTTGATCTGGAGCTCCTTGGAGAAGCCCTGGGTCACGCCGACGACCATGTCGTTGATGAGCGAGCGGGTCAGGCCGTGCAGGCTGCGCTGCTCCTTGGTGTCGTTTTCGCGGGTCACGTGGAGCACGCCGTTGTCGTTGGTGACGGTGATGCAGTCGGGAACGGTGCGCTCGAGCTCACCCTTCGGGCCCTTGACGGAAATGTGCTTGCCGTCGATCTTGACTTCGACCTTCTCGGGAACGGTAATGGGGGCTCTTCCTATTCTGGACATCTCGCTACCTCCCCTTACCACACGAACGCAAGGACTTCGCCGCCGATATGGAGCTCTCTGGCTTTCTTATCGGTCATGATGCCCTTGGACGTGCTGACTATGGCGATACCCAGACCCTTGAGGACCTTCGGAAGGTCGTCGGCGCCCGCATAGACGCGCAGGCCGGGCTTGGAAACGCGGCGGAGACCGGAGATGACCTGCTCCTTGCCGGCGTTGTACTTGAGGGCGACGCGGATGACGCCCTGGGTACCGTTGTCGATGATCTGATAGTTCTTGATATAGCCCTCTTCCAGCAGTATCTCGGCTATGGCCTTCTTCATGTTGGAGGCGGGAATATCCACGGAGTCATGCTTGGCTGAATTTGCGTTGCGGATCCTGGTGAGCATATCCGCAATGGGATCGGTGATCTGCATGTTTGGATTTCCTCCTTATTAGAGTTACCGCTTGCGCGGTTGACGCGGCGAGGTTCCGTCCCGCGGGGCGAGACGGCCTTTCGCCATCGTGCCGTGGATGTTATCTTGAAGCTCGGCCCTTCCGGGCCTTCGCCTTACCAGGACGCCTTCTTGACGCCGGGGATCTGGCCCTTGTAGGCCAGCTCGCGGAAGCAGATGCGGCAGATGCCGTAGTCGCGCAGATAGGCGTGGGGGCGGCCGCAGAGGCTGCAGCGGTTATAGCGGCGGGAAGAGAACTTCGCCGGGCGCTGCTGCTTGAGGATCATAGATTTCTTAGCCATTTGTTCCGTCCTCCTACATCTGAGTGAAGGGAGCGCCCATGAGGGTCAGAAGCTCCCTGGCTTCCTCGTCGGTCTGCGCGGTCGTGCAGATGACGATGTCCATGCCGCGGATCTTGTCGATCTTGTCGTAGTCGATCTCGGGGAATATGAGCTGCTCGCGCACGCCCATCGCGTAGTTGCCGCGCCCGTCGAAGGAGTTGGGGTTGATGCCTCTGAAGTCACGTACGCGCGGCAGAGCCACGTTTATGAACCTGTCGAGGAACTCCCACATCTTGTCCTGTCTGAGCGTGACCTTGACGCCGACGTTCATGCCCTCGCGGACCTTGAAGTTCGCGACGGACTTCTTCGCCTTGGTGACGACGGCCTTCTGGCCGGCGATCGCGGAGATCTCGTTTACGATGGTCTCCAGGCCCTTGGCGTTGTCCTTGACGTCGCCGCAGCCGACGTTGATGACTATCTTCTCCAGGCGGGGGATCTGCATCGGGCTCTTGTACTCGAACTTCTTCATAAGAGCGGGAGCGACTTCGTTGATATACTTGTCTTTAAGTCTGGGCATATCCTTCATCCTCCATTATATCGTCTCGCCGCACTTCTTGCAGACGCGGACCTTCGATCCGTCCTCAAGAACCTTGACGGCGTGCCTGGTGGGCTTGGAGCACTTCGGGCATACGCGCATGACCTTGCTGGCGTAGATGGGGGTCTCCATCTTGATTATGCCGCCCTGCTCGCCCTGCTTGCGGGGCTTCTTGTGCTTCTTGGCGACGTTGACGCCCTCGACGATGACCTTGCCCTCGGCGGGCATGGCGCGGAGGACCTTGCCCTGCTTGCCCTTGTCCTTACCGGAAAGGACGATAACGGTATCATCACTTCTAACGTTCATTCTCTTGCCCTCCCCTATATGACTTCGGGAGCCAGAGACAGGATCTTCATATAATCCTTGTCGCGGAGCTCACGCGCAACGGGCCCGAAGATGCGGGTCCCGCGGGGGTTCTTGTCTTCCTTGATGAGAACGGCGGCGTTCTCATCGAAACGGACGTAGGTGCCGTCGGCGCGGCGGACGCCCTTGGCCGTGCGGAC
>JAFZAM010000038.1 GCA_017557265.1 Oscillospiraceae bacterium
CACGACGAGCGTGAGCAGACGCTCAATCAGCTGCTCGTCGAGATGGACGGCTTCGGCACGAACGAGGGCGTCATAGTCATGGCCGCGACCAACAGACCAGACATCCTCGACCGCGCGCTGCTCCGTCCGGGCCGTTTTGACCGCCAGGTCTACGTCGGGCTGCCCGACGTCAAAGGCCGCGAGGAGATACTCAAGGTCCATGTCAAGAAAAAGCCTCTCGCCGAAGACGTCAACCTCGCTACCATAGCAAAGGGCACAATAGGCTTCACGGGAGCAGATCTCGAGAACCTTCTAAACGAGGCCGCGCTCCTTTCCGCAAGACGCAGAAAGCGTTTTATAACCATGGACGAGGTCGAGGAGGCTATGATAAAGGTCATCGCCGGACCCGAAAAGCGCAGCAAGGTCGTCTCCGACAAGGACAAGAGGCTCACCGCCTATCACGAAGCGGGCCACGCCGTCGTGATGAATTCGCTCGAATACTGCGACCCGGTCCACCAGATCTCCATCGTGCCGCGCGGTATGGCCGGCGGCATGACGATACACCTCCCGCAGGAGGATAAGAGCTATAACTCCCGCCTCGAGATGAAGGACGAGATAGTCTCGCTCCTCGGCGGAAGGACGGCCGAAAAGCTCGTTCTCAACGATATCTCGACCGGCGCCTCGAACGACATCCAGCGCGCAAGCGGCATCGCCCGCGCCATGGTGACGAAGTACGGCATGAGCGATCTGCTCGGCCCGATAACCTACGAGTCCGGCTCGGACGAGGTCTTCCTCGGACGCGATTTCGCGCAGACGAAGCACTATTCCGAGAAGGTCGCCGCCATGATAGACGACGAGGTCAAGCGCATCGTCGACGATGCGTACGCGCGCTGCGAGGCGATACTGACCGAGAACAAGGACCTTTTGACTATCACGGCCGAGTATCTAATAGCGCACGAGACCATGAACGCGGATACCTTCGAGCAGATTTGCAGGGAGCGCAAGGCGCCGCCCGAGCCCGCCCCGAAGCCCGCTCCCGCGCCCGAGCCTGAGCCCGAAGCCGAGCCTGAACTCGAGCCCGAGGCTTCCGCCGATGAGCCGGAGCAGCAGGAGGATAAATACGAAGAATGACGATATAGGCGGGATCTCCCGCCTATATCCGTACATAAAAGGAGACTGACCTATGAAGCTTGGGATCGTCGGACTTCCGAACGTCGGAAAATCCACTCTGTTCAATGCGCTGACTGACGCCGGCGCCGAGAGCGCCAACTATCCTTTCTGCACAATTGACCCGAACGTCGGCGTCGTGACCGTGCCCGACGAGCGGCTCGACTTCCTCTCCGAGATGTATAAGCCCAAGAAGCACACGCCCGCCGTCATCGAGTTCGTCGACATAGCCGGTCTCGTCAAGGGCGCGAGCAAGGGCGAGGGCCTTGGCAACAAGTTCCTCGAAAACATCCGCAGAACGGACGCCATCGTCCACGTCGTGCGCTGCTTTGACGACGAGAACGTCATCCACGTCGAGGGAAGCACCGATCCTCTCCGCGATATTGAGATAATAGACCTCGAGCTCATCATGTCCGATATCGAGATAACCGAGCGCCGCGCCGACAAGGCGCGCAAGGCCGGCAAGGGCGGAGACAAGTCCTTCCTTCACGAGGCCGAGGTATACGAGGCTCTGCTCAAGCACCTCAACGAGGGCAAGTCAGCGAGGACGTTCGAATGCTCCGACGAGGACGCGGAGCTTCTCAGAGGCTCCGACCTTCTGACGACGAAGCCCGTCATCTACGCCTGCAATCTCGACGAGGACGGCTTCGCTTCATACAATACGAATGCATATTTTCTGCAGGTCAAGGAGCTTGCCGAGAAGGAGGGGAGCCAGGTGCTTCCCGTCTGCGCCAAGTTCGAGGCCGAGATGGCTCAGCTCGACGAAGAGGACAGAGCCATGTTCATGGAGGAACTCGGCATGACCGAGGGCGGCCTCAGCCGTCTTATCAAGTGCTCCTACGCGCTGCTCGGGCTTATTTCATTCCTGACGTGCGGGCCCGACGAGTGCCGCGCATGGACGATAATAAACGGCACGAAGGCTCCGCAGGCCGCCGGAAAGATACACAGCGACATCGAGCGCGGCTTTATACGCGCCGAGGTCGTCTCGTTCGACGATCTTAAAAACTGCGGCAGCATGACCGCCGCGCGCGAGAAGGGCCTCGTCCGCTCCGAGGGCAAGGACTACGTCATGCGAGACGGCGACATAGTCCATTTCCTCTTCAACGTATGACGGGCGAGCCGCCAAAAAGAATACAGCTCATAGACGCGATACGCGGGCTGTGCGTCGTGCTGATGGTCGTGCATCATCTGATGTACGACCTCGTATGGATGCTCGGCGCTCCGCTCTGGCTATTTAAGAACCCCGTATTCGACGTTCTGCATTATATCTTCGCGGGGACGTTCATCTTCCTCTCAGGTGTGTCCTCGCGCTTTTCGCGCAGCAACGTCAAGCGCGGGCTCAAGTGCATCGCCGCCGCGATCGTCATAACTGTCGTGACGTATTTCCTTAAAAACCCGATATGGTTCGGCATACTTCATTTTCTCGGCTTCTGCATGGTCTTCTACGGCCTGACCGCGAAGCTCTGGGATAAGATACCGCGCGCCGCCGCTCCGTTTATCTATATCGCCCTGCTCGTCGCGACCGCGATATGGATAAAGCAGACCGGGTTCGTCGAAGCAAAATGGCTCTGGCCCTTTGGATTTAAGACTGCGACTTTTTATTCCGCAGACTATTTTCCGATACTGCCGTGGGTCTTCGTCTTCCTGCTCGGAACGTGGGCGGGGAAGTACATCCGCGAGGGAAAGATGCCGGGCTGGTTCTATTCGGTCGAGCCGAAGCTTCTTCCGAGCATCGGGCGTAAGGCGTTCATCGTCTATCTCGTCCATCAGCCGGTTCTCTACGGGCTCGTGCTGCTCGTTCAGGTCCTGTTTTTCAAGCAATAAATGTGAGTTGACAACGCTTTGCGCTGATGTTATAATCAGCACTTGTTAAAGGCAATGAAGGGAAAGCGGCATTTTCCTCCTCCCAGAGAGAAGCGTCCCGGCTGAAAGCGCTTCAGGCAAGGAAAACGCGCGGCACCGTCCCGGAGCCGCCCCTTAATCGGGGACGCGATCGCGCGTTACAGCGAGCAATCAAGTTAAACAGCAGGGTGGAACCGTGCTAATGCACCCCTGCCGCGTAATGCGGCGGGGGTTATTTTTATCTGGAGGTCATCAGCGTGGAAGAGAACAAATACACCTTCGAAAACAAAGAATTCAAGGACACCTACCGTCATACGACGAGCCATATCCTCGCGCAGGCCATGAAGCGTCTGCACCCCGAGGTCAAGCTCGCCATCGGCCCCGCGATAGAAGACGGCTTTTATTATGATTTCGACAGCGAGACGCCGTTTACCGCCGAGATACTCGAGGAGCTCGAGGCCGAGATGAAGAAAATATGCAAGGAAAGGATACCCCTCGAGCGCTGTGAGCTTCCGCGCGAGGAGGCCATCAAGTTCATGGCCGACCGCAACGAGCCCTACAAGGTCGAGCTCATCGAGGACCTTCCCGAGGGCGAGGTCATCTCTTTCTATAAGCAGGGCGATTTTACCGACCTCTGCGCCGGCCCGCACCTCGATTCGACCGGCCGCGTCAAGCCCAACGCCTTCAAGCTCACGAGCGTGACCGGCGCCTACTGGCGCGGCGACTCGAGCCGCAAGATGCTCCAGCGCATCTACGGCACCTGCTTCCAGAAGAAGGAGGAGCTCGACGAGTACCTCGAGCGTCTCGAGGAGGCCAAGAAGCGCGACCACAGAAAACTCGGCAAGGAACTGCAGCTGTTTATGACGGACGAGCTCGTCGGACGCGGCCTGCCCATGTTCCTGTCAAGGGGCTATACGGTCTGGCGCGAGCTGGAAAACTATATCCGGGACAAGGAGCTGCGTCTGGGATATCAGCACGTTATGACTCCCTGCGTCGGCACCGTGGAGCTTTACAAGACCTCCGGGCACTGGGAGCACTATAAAGAAAACATGTTCCCCGCGATGGAGGTGGAGGACGAGATGTACGTCCTTCGTCCCATGAACTGCCCGCATCATATGCGCATATATGCCAGCCGCCCCCACTCCTACCGCGACCTGCCGCTCAGGATAGGCGAGATAGCCCACGATTTCCGCTACGAGTCCAGCGGCACCCTGAAGGGCATCGAGCGCGCGCGCCATTTCTGCCAGAACGACGCGCACCTGTTCGTGACGCCCGAGCAGATAAAGGACGAGGTCAGCCGCGTCTGCGATCTGATCTTCGACGTCTACAAGGACTTCGGCATTACCGATTACCGCTGCGTCCTCTCTCTGCGCGATCCGGCGGACAAGCACAAGTATCACGACGACGACGCGATGTGGAACACCGCCGAGAACGCCCTGCGCGAAGTTCTCGTCGAGCTGGGGATCGAATTCACCGAGGAGATAGGCGAGGCCGCCTTCTACGGTCCGAAGCTGGACGTGAACGTACGTCCCGCCGTCGGAGCGGAGTACACGCTTTCCACCTGCCAGCTGGATTTCTGCCTTCCGGCGAAATTCGACTTGAAGTATATCGATCAGGACGGCACCGAAAAGACGCCCGTCGTGCTGCACCGCGCCATCCTCGGCTCGCTGGACCGCTTCATGGCTTACCTTCTGGAAGAGACCATGGGCAATCTGCCGCTGTGGCTCGCTCCGGAGCAGATCCGTATACTGACCGTGACGGACAGAGCGAATCCTTACGGTGAGAGCGTCTGCACGGCGCTTGTCGACCGCAGTTTCCGCGCGGAGCTCGACGACCGCAACGAGAAGATCGGCAAGAAGATCCGCGAAGCCCAGATCATGAAGATACCCTACATGATCGTCCTCGGCGACAAGGAGGTCGAAAACGGCTCCATCACGGTCCGCAGCAGGAGCGGCGGCGACCTCGGCTCGTTCTCGCTCGACGATTTCATCGCGAAGATAACCTATGAGCGCGACAACAAGGTTAACTGAAATTTCTAATCATAATTGACGAAACTCCTTCGTACAATAGCTCAGAAAGCTTGTACGAAGGAGTTTTATCATGGACAGAAGAAAGCTCTCGCTGGCTTTGGCGATACTCTTCGTCTTAAACGTCGTCGTCATCATGCTCGTGCAGTCTCTTCAAAACGCCGACGCAGCCGTCTATAAGCAGGGCTCGACGGGAAGCACCGTGACGCAGATACAAACGAAGCTTAAAAACTGGGGATATTATAACGGCGGCGTCGATGGCATATACGGCAGCAAGACCGTCGCGGCCGTCAAAAAGTTTCAAAAGACGAACGGGCTCGCCGTCGACGGTATATGCGGAAACAAGACTCTCGCCGCGCTCGGTATAGCGACGGGATCGACGGCGAATTCCGGCAGCGTCGACCTGCTTGCGCGGCTCATCTCCGCCGAGGCGAGAGGGGAGCCCTACGTCGGGCAGGTGGCGGTCGGCGCGGTCGTTTTAAACCGCATGGAGCACCCGTCGTTTCCGAATACGATGTCGGGCGTCATCTTTCAGTCCGGCGCGTTTACCTGCGTGACCGACGGGCAGTGGGACAAGCCCGTCGCGGACAGCGCTTACAGCGCCGCGAGGGACGCGCTTAACGGCTGGGACCCGTCGGGAGGCGCCATCTACTACTTTAATCCAGCGACGGCCACAAGTAAGTGGATATGGTCGCGGCCTCTCATCGTCACGATAGGGAAGCACCGCTTCTGCGCATAAAAAAGCCGCAACGACACTTCGTTACGGCTTTTCGTTTTTCAGTTGTTCGCTATCACGTCGCCCATGTCGTACATGCCGGGAGCCGTCTTGGTCGCGAGGTATTTGGCCGCGCGTATCGCGCCTACTGCGAAGACCTCGCGCGAGTATATCGTGTGCTTGAACTCGATGACCTCGTCCTTGCCCGCGAAGATGACGGAATGCTCGCCGGGTATCGAGCCGCCCCGGACGGAGGAGATGCCTATCTGTCCGCTGTTTCTGCGCTCTCGGACCGAGTGTCTGTCGTAAACGTACTTCATGTCCTTCTGCAGGCCCTTTTCGGCGGCCTCCGCGAGCATGTACGCCGTCCCGCTCGGCGCGTCTATCTTTCTGTTGTGGTGCTTTTCGACGATCTCGACGTCAAAGTCGAGCCCGAGCACGGCTGCGGACTGCTTTATGAGATCGCAGAGCAGGTTTATCCCGAGCGACATATTGCCGGATCTGAAGATAGGGATAAGGTCGGCCGCCTTTTTCATCGAGGCGATCTGCTCGTCGGAGTGTCCGGTCGAGCATACGACGGCGGGGACTCGCTTCGCCGTGCAGTAGGCGAGGAGACCCTCGAGCGCGCTTGAGGACGAGAAGTCGATGAGCACGTCGGCTTCCTCTTTTATCTCGGGAAATGAACGGTAAACGGGATATGCAGCATCGACCGGATTGACGTCCACTCCGGCGACTATCTCGATTTCCGGATCGTCGGCGCACATATTCGTAATTACGCGGCCCATCTGACCGCCGCATCCGGACAGTATCGCTCGTATCATTTTATCACTCGCCTTATTTAAGCTCGAGGCCCGACTGGATGAGTATCTTCTTCAGCTTTTCCTCATTCTGAGGCTCCATCTCTATCATCGGGAGCCTGAACCGGCCGACGTTCATGCCGAGCAGGTTCATCGTAGTTTTGACGGGGATGGGGTTGACCTCCATGAACATCGCGTCCATAAGCGGCGCGTATTTGAGGGTCAGAGCCGTCGCCGCGTCAAAGTCCTTCTTCAGGCAGAAGTCGCATATATCCGCCATGACGCGCGGCAGGAAGTTGCCGAGCACGGATACGACTCCGACGCCGCCTATCGACATGCAGGGGACGGTGAAGATGTCGTCGCCGCTCCAGAAATAGAGGTCGTCGCCGACGGCTGCGCGCGTCTGAAGGATGAGATTGACGTCCTTTGAAGCCTCCTTGACGCCGTTTATCATCGGGTGCTTGGAAAGCTCGATGTACGTCGACGCCGCTATCGTGACCCCCGTCCGCGAGGGGACGTGATAGACCATGATCGGGATGTTGACGCGGTCGGCTATGTGGGTAAAGTGGGCGATGAGACCCTTCTGCGTGGCCTTGTTGTAATAGGGGGTTACGCAGAGAAGGCCGTCGGCGCCGCTTTTCTCGGCAGCCGTGCCCATGATGACGGCGGAATTGGTATCGTTGCTGCCGGAGCCCGCGATGACCTTGATGCGGCCGGCCGCGTGCTTGACGGCGAAATCGACGACCTGAATATGCTCGTCGATGCTCTGAGTCGAGCATTCGCCGGTAGTGCCGTTGATGACGACGGCGGAGGTGCCGCCGGCTATCTGCAGGTCGATGAGCTCGGCGAGCTTCGCGTAGTCGACGCCGTTTTCGAGATACGGCGTGATCATGGCGACCGAGGAACCTTTGAAGATGGGTGTTTTCATGTTTCCTCCATGCATGCCTTACGGCTTATTTGGGCTGGATATAACCTTTCGCGCAGAGCAGCTCAGCCATGAGAACGTTGCCGCCGGCGGCGCCGCGCAGCGTGTTGTGGGACAGGCTGACGAACTTGACGTCGTACTGCGTGTCTTCGCGCAGACGGCCTATCGAGACGGCCATGCCGTTTTCGAGCATGCGGTCGAGCTTTGTCTGAGGCCTGTCGGGCTCCTCAAAGTAGTTGAGGAACTTCTTCGGAGCGGAGGGGAGAGCGAGATCAGCGATGGGATTGTCGTAGTTATCCCACGCATAACGAATCTCCTCGAGGGTCGGCTTGTTCTTGAAGGACGCAAACACCGCGGCCATGTGACCGTCGCTGACGGGAACGCGCAGGCACTGCGCCGTGATGGCGATACCCTCTGCCTTTGCGATGACTCCGTCCTTAATCTCGCCCCAGACCTTGAGAGGCTCCTGCTCGGACTTTTCCTCCTCGCCGCCGATGTACGGGATGACGTTGTCTATCATCTCGGGCCAGCGTTCGAAGGTCTTTCCTGCGCCGGAAATGGCCTGATACGTGCAGGCGAGCACTCGCTCAATGCCGTATTTACGGAGCGCGTTGAGGGCGGGAACGTAGCTCTGGATGGAGCAGTTTGACTTAACGGAGATGAAGCCGCGGGTCGTGCCGAGGCGCTTTTTCTGGTAGTCGATGACGCGGATGTGGTCGGGATTGACTTCGGGGATGATCATCGGAACGTCCGGCGTCCAGCGGTGAGCGCTGTTGTTGGACATGACGGGGCATTCCATCTTCGCGTACTCTTCCTCGAAGGCGCGTATCTCGTCCTTGGACATGTCGACGGCGCAGAATACGAAGTCGTTCTCGTCGGCGATCTTCTTCGCGTCGGCGACGGCGTCCTTCATGACGAGGTCCTTGAACTTTCCGGGAAGCGCGGAGGTCATGCACCAGCGACCGCCGAGGGCCTCCTCGTAAGTCTTGCCGGCGCTGCGGCCGCTCGCCGCGACGGTATTGAGCTCAAACCAGGGATGGTTCTCCATAAGAGTTATGAGCCTCTGACCGACCATACCGGTCGCTCCGAGTATACCGACCTTGTATTTTTTCATAATGACCTCCTTTATTGTTATTCATCCACAGCGAATTATATGAGCCGGAGGGATAAATATTTCCAGGATGAAAAAACTATTTCGCTGTTGATACGGCTCATTAATTAATGTATAATAGTATAAATATTTGGATTTGTCAATATTTCAGGCTCTTTCGAAAGGCGTTCACATGCTCAAGAAACTACATAGATCGGCGCTTCTCATAATCATCGCATTCGCGCTTCTCTTCGTCGCGCATCCGAGAAGCTCCGCATATTCCGTCCCGGTCGAGACGATACGGATAGGGCTGTTCTACGGCTCGAACGAGCTCAGCTCGTCCAATCTGGCGATACGCTACGGCAGCGGCTACCGCTTCGGCTGGTATAACTCCTCGCGCGAATTCGTGCCCATCGCCTCCACGTCCGAGACTCAGATAACCATGATGAAGGACAAAAACATGTACCTTACGTGGTCGTCGACGTATACGGATGAGAAGCCGTCGAGCTATGCGGGCGCCGTAGGCTGCTATCATATCCTGCTCGACAGGCTTCCCGCAGACTACACAGAGGCCTGCGAGCTCGCTTCGCAGTTTTCCGGCGGCTTCGTCGGATACTATAACGGCACCTGGCGCGTCTGCGTCGGTTCCTACGAGAGCGCGGCCGCGGCGGAGGACGCCATCGTTGAGCGCGACTTTATCGGTTCGGCTTTTTCCGCGAGCTCGTCCTGCATCGTCGTAGTCAAGACCGGCACGACGAATATCCTCTTCGAGTTCGACTGCGGCTCTTCGTCGCACTTCGCGGTCCAGCCCGCCGACGTGGTTGACCCGGATACAGGCGAGGTCACGACCAGAGCGCAGGCATGGTGCAAGGGCCGCAGCTACTACGGAGGATTTCAGTATACGAGGCTTTCCGGCAACGACATCACCGTCGTCAACTTCGTCGGACTTGAGGATTATATAAAAGGCGTCGTGCCCTATGAATCCGGCGCGACGTGGCCGATAGAGGCGCTCAAGGCGCAGGCTCTCTGCGCGAGGACGTACGCCGTCAGGAATCTCGGGAACCACTCGTCCAGGGGCTTCGACCTTTGTAATACGACCGACTGCCAGGTCTATTTCGGCACGAACGGCGCGACCGACGTCAGCGACCGCGCAGTCGAGGAGACGGCGGGCAAGTTCGTCGTATATAACGGCGAGCTGTGCGACACGGTCTATCATTCCTCCGACGGAGGCGCGACCGAGGACAGCGAGAACGTCTTTTATTCCGCTCTGCCGTATCTGCGCGGCGTAGTCGATCCATACGAGAGCACGGTCAATACGGGCTATTCCTCCTGGAGCTACACCTATACCGCCGACGATATCACCTGGATACTGCAGAATAAAGGCTATAACTGCGCGCAGATAGTCAGCGTGACGCCGACCTATACGCGTATGGGAAACATCTATTCGCTCAAGTTCAAGGACGAAAACGGCAAGACGTTCACCTTCAGCAGGTCGAGCGCAGGCAGCATACTATACAGCTCGACGCTTAAGAAATACACTCACAGCCAGCGCTTCACCATAGATATCGCGAACGATAACGGCATCCAGCTCTACGTCAACGATGCGAACAACCCCGTGAACTCCAACGAGCTCTACGCGATAGGCTCGTCCGGGACGCAGGCGATCGGCTCCGCGGGCTCTTACTACGTTCTGACGGGCTCGGGGGCCGAGGAGATCGAGGTAAGGAATTCCGGACCAGAGCTCATTGCCGACGCTTACGTCGTTTCCGGCAGCGGCTGGGGGCACAACGTCGGCATGAGCCAGTACGGCGCGCTCGCCATGGCGAACCTCGGATTTACCTGCGAGGAGATCATCAAATTCTACTTCACCGGAGTCTCCATAGAATGAAAACTTCCGATTTCGATTACGAACTGCCGCAGGAGCTCATCGCTCAGACTCCGCTCGACAGACGCGATTCCTCGCGCCTTCTCGTGCTCGATAAGGCGACCGGAGCGCGCGAGCACAGACACTTTTCCGATATAATCGATTATCTCGTCCCGGGCGACGTGCTCGTTTTGAACGATTCGCGCGTCATTCCCGCGAGACTTCTCGGGGCCAGAGAGACGGGCGGCGCCGCGGAGCTGCTTCTTCTAAACGAGAAGGAAGACGGCCGCTGGGAATGCCTCGCTAGGCCGGGAAAAAGACTGAAGGCCGGCGCGAGGGTCATATTCGGAAACGGCGAGCTCGTCGGCGTCGTCGACGAGGTCATGGAGGACGGTAACAGGCTCGTCCGATTTGAGTACGAAGGCATATTCCTCGAGGTCCTCGAGCGTCTCGGCAAAATGCCGCTCCCGCCTTATATAAAGAAGGAACTCAAGGACGGGGAGAGGTATCAGACCGTATATTCCAAAAATCCCGGCAGCGCCGCCGCTCCGACTGCGGGGCTTCATTTTACGCCGGAGCTCCTCGAAGCGCTGAAAGCCAAAGGCGTCGAGCTATGTTTTTTGACGCTCCACGTCGGGCTCGGGACGTTCAGACCCGTCAAGGAGGAGGACATAGAGGACCACCTCATGCACGAGGAATACTGCGTCGTATCCCGCGAAGCTGCGGACATGATAACTTCCGCCAAGAGGGAAGGGCGCAGGGTCATAGCCTGCGGCACGACCTCCTGCAGGACGCTGGAAGCTCTTTCAAAGCCCGACGGAACGATAGAGCCGTTCGCGGGGAATATAAACATCTTCATCTATCCCGGTTACAGATTCAAATGCATCGACGCGCTGATAACGAACTTCCATCTTCCCGAGAGCACGCTTATCATGCTCGTTTCCGCTTTCGCCGGGCGGGAGACTATACTTGAGGCCTATAAAGAGGCCGTCGAGATGCGCTATCGATTTTTCTCCTTTGGTGACGCCATGTTCATCCACTGACTCGGAGGGCTCTATGTTTGAAATATTGAAAACAGACGGAAAAGCCCGCCGCGGAAGATTTACGACGCCGCACGGGACGGCTGAGACGCCCGTATTCATGAACGTCGGGACGCTCGGCGCGATAAAGGGCGCGGTCGCCGCCGAGGACTTAAAGCAGCTCGGCTGTCAGATCGAGCTCTCGAATACCTATCATCTGCATCTCCGCCCGGGCGAGAACGTCGTAAGGGAGCTCGGCGGCCTGCACAGATTCATGAACTGGGACGGCCCGATACTGACCGACAGCGGCGGATTTCAGATATTCTCGCTCGCCAAGCTCCGCAAGATAACGGAGGAGGGGGTGACATTCCGCTCCCATATAGACGGTGCGAAGATCTCCATGTCGCCCGAGGACAGCATGTTCATCCAGTCGAGCCTTGGCTCGGATATAGCGATGGCGTTCGACGAGTGCGTCGAGATACCTTCGCCTGCTGAATACATGCGCGCCGCCGCCGGGCGAACGGCGAGATGGCTCGGAAGATGCGTTGACGAGCTTGAAAAGCTCAATTCCCGCTCCGACGCGGTAAATCCCGGTCAGGTGCTCTTCGGCATCAACCAGGGCGGCATTGACCACGGGCTCAGGATAGAGCACATGCAGCAGATAGCGCGCTTCGACCTCGCGGGGTACGCTATAGGCGGCCTTGCGGTCGGCGAGACGGCCCGTGAGATGTACGACACAATTACCGCCGTCGAGCCCTATATGCCTGCGGACAGGCCGCGGTATCTCATGGGGGTCGGCACGCCGGAGAACATCGTCGAAGCCGTAGAGCGCGGCGTGGACTTCTTCGACTGCGTCATGCCCGCGCGTAACGGCAGACACGGCAAGTTCTATACGCGCCGCGGAGTACTGAATATCAAAAACGAAAAGTACGAGCGCGACGAGAGACCCATAGACGAGGAATGCGGCTGTCCCGTCTGCCGCAGCCATACGCGCGCGTATATAAGACATCTTTTCAAGGCGGGCGAGATGCTCGCGATGCGCCTCGGCGTCATGCACAATCTATGGTACTATAACGAGCTCATGTGCCGCATAAGAAACGCGATCGAGAATGATTCGTACGCCGAATTCAAGGCGGATTTCTATAAAAACGACTGTTTGAAAACAAATCACTTGCATTAACGGCTAACAAAAGGTATAATCAATCATCAGTTTGAAGGAG
>JAFZAM010000039.1 GCA_017557265.1 Oscillospiraceae bacterium
GCAGAAGCCCTCGCGCAGGCCGTAGCCTATCTCGACGGCCCCGTCCTTGGCCGGCCCCTTGAAGCAGAGGTCGCCCGCGACCTCGCCGGGCGCGTCCTTGGGCTCGATGTACCACGCGGCGTACCAGAGGCGCTTTTCCGGCTCGGCCTCGCATCCGCGGAACATCTCGCCGTAGGCCTTTTTGAGTTCCGGGTCGGCCGCGGTCTCCGCGAGCCGCCGCAGCTCGGCGTCGTCTACGGGATATATACGGAGCCGCTCGCTCTCTACCGTCATTCTTCCGTCTCCGGGAAGAGGGCGCAGAGCGCGGTGTACTCTCTGCGGTAGAGGATGCGGCGCAGCTCGCTGATGCCGTCGCCCTCAAACTGCGAAAAGTTCTTTTTCGCCTCCGCGACGGGGATCCAGCGCGGCTCCATGCCGGCCTTCGCCTCGCGCTCGGTCAGATTGCGGTCGTGCGTGCCGGTCACCCGGCCGAAGAAATAGAGCGTCGTGAAGCCCCAGCGCTTGTACTTCTCCTCGATGCGCAGGGCGCAGGGCGAGGGCTCTATGACGTAGCCCGTCTCCTCGATGACCTCGCGGATGCAGCAGTCGCTCTCATCCTCGCCGGGCTCGAGCCCGCCGCCGGGTATCATCCAGAGGCCGGACGAGGTCTCGTAGCTCAGCAGCAGCTTCCCGTCGCGCAGGACTATGCCGCGGCAGGACGTGCGCGTCCTCTCGCTGACGCCCTCGTAGTCGGCGCCTATCATCTCGATGGTCTTCACGCCGCCCACGGCGCTGGTCGTATCTTCAGCCATTATCTTCGTCTCACTTTCCGGTCAGATCAAGTTCTTCAAAGATCGCCGCCGCAGTATTCGCAGACGCTGCCGCGGCCGGCCGGCGCTCCGCAGTGGGGGCATTCCGACGCCTTCGGCGAGCCCACGAGCTTTCGGGCCTGCTCGAGAAGCTCGCGCCTCTCGGCCTCGTCCTTTTCCATCATCTCTTTCGCCCTTCGCTCGACCGCGGCGCGCTCCTCCGGGGACAGCTTCGCGAGCGCGGCCTCGGCCTCCTTCTGCGCCTTTTCGAGCATCTCCCGGAGCTCCTCGGGGCTCGGCGTTTTCATTCCGTCCATGTATCCGTTCTCCTGTCAATATCTGCCTATGTCGCGCGCGGCGTAGTAGGCGTTTCTCGTCGCGGTCCATATATCGTTCGGCACGACGCAGTCGCCGACGGCGATGAACTCCGGCGCGCTGTCGCGCAGGGCGACGGCCTCGGCCGTGAGCGCCCGCTGCCCGACGGCGTAGACGACGGTGTCGGCCTCGTAGAGGTGCGTCCCGCTTTGGGCGTCTGGGTATATCTTCGGCATGTCGAAGACGGTCTTCTCGCTCGGGGTCGTCCCTATGTACTCGCAGAGCAGACCCTTGTCCGTTATCTCGAGCGCCTTCGTGCCGGTCGTCGCGTGGATGCCGTACTTTTTGAGCTGTCCGTGGATGGCGAGGGCGTGGAGGTTGTTCCCGCCGGCGTTCAGGTCCGGGAGCATCTCGACGACGGTGCACTTTCTGCCGAGCATGGAGAGGAATATCGCGAGCTCCATGCCGACGAGGCCGCCGCCCATGATGACGACGTTCTGCCCCGCCTTCTCCGGGTGGTAGTAGAGCTCCTCCGCGCCGAAGACGTTCGGCCCGTCTATGCCGGGGACGTTCGGCTTGACGGGTCTCGCGCCGAGCGCCGCCATGATGACGTCGGGGGCTATCTCCTTCGCGAGCTCCGGCGTCACCTCGGTATTGAGGCGGACCTCGATTTTGCCGTTTTTCTCGATGAGGTGCTTTTGCAGCTCTATGTAGTTATCGAGATTTTTCTTGAACGGGACGAGCTTTTCGCAGCGGAGCGCGCCGCCGAGGGCGTCCGACTTCTCGCAGAGGACGACCTCGTGGCCCCGCTCGGAGGCCTCCAGCGCAGCCTGCATGCCGGCTATGCCGCCGCCCGCGACGAGCACCTTTTTCCTCACCTTCGGGAGCGCGATCTCGTTGTTGGTGAGCTCGTATTCGTGGCCTATCTCGGGGTTTATCGCGCAGTTTATGACGGAGGCGTGCATGTGGTGGGAGAAGCAGAAGAGGCAGCGCATGCACCTGCGCACCTCGTCCTCGCGCCCGGCAGCGAGCTTGATGGGGATGTCCGGGTCGCAGATGAGCCCGCGCGCGAGCTCGACGACGTCGGCCTGCCCGGAGGCGATTATCTCCTCGAGCTGGTCGGGGTCGGAGAGCGCGCCGACCGTCGCGATGGGCGTAGTCTTTATGTGCTTTTTTATCTCGGCGGCGTACTTTACGTTGCAGCCGTCGGCGAGGAACATGCTCGGATGCGTGACCGTGAAGACCTCCGGCACCTCGTGCGAGCCGGTCGAGACGTGGATGAGGTCGGCGTGGCCCTCGAGCTGACGGGCGATCTCTATGCCGTACTCTATATCATACCCGCCGGGATAGACCTCGTCGCCGACGATGCGTATCTCGACCGGGTACTTGGCTCCGCAGTACTTATGTATGCGGTCTATTATGGCGTTGGCGAGGCGGGCGCGGTTTTCGATGCTGCCGCCCCATCTGTCGTTTCTGTTGTTCTCTTTGGAGAGAAACTGCGTTATGAGCCAGCCGTGGCCGCCGTGGATGGTGACCATGTTGAAGCCGCAGCTTTTGCAGTAGAGCGCGGCCTTCGCGTGCTGCTCGATGATCTGCTCTATCTTGGCCTCGTCCATCATCTTTATCGGCGTTCCGTTTGCGGTGACGCCCTCGACGGGGCCGTAGAGGTCGAAGCCGAGCGAATGGGAGTAATTCGACTGCGTGCCCGCGTCGAGGAGCTCCATCGACGCGACCGCGCCGTGGCGGGTTATCGACTGGGCGAGGTCGGCGAGGGGCTGGCGGTACTTCGTGTCCCAGACGTCTATCTGCGAGCTGCGGGCGCGCCCGCCCTCGTTCGGGCAGCCGTCGCCTATGCAGACCATGGCGGCGCCGCCTATGGCCTTCCTCTCGTAGTAGCCGACGGTGTAGCGCTGCGGCTCTATGGCGAGCCCGGTCGGCGCGTTGAATATCCTGTTCCTGAAGAGCTGGCCCCCTATCATGATGGGCGACAGCAGATGCGAATACTTCCTCATTTCCCGCTCGGCGCTTTCGCGCCTTCCTCCTTCGTTATTTGTCGCGCCGATCGTCAAAGCTCCTTGACGTAGAGCCGGTCGACGCCGCCGGCGTAGTTTACGATGTCCTTAACGTAGCCGTAGCCGTATTTCTCATACAGCCCGGCGCGCTCCGTTGGGATATACGTCCTCTCGAAGCCGAGCCCGCGCGCGTAGTCGTTGGCGAAGTCTATCAGCCGCCCGCAGATCCCGCGGCCGCGGAAGGGCTCTGAAACGAAGATCGTCGAGACCCACGGGAATATCTCCGGCAGCGGGTAATAGTCCGTCTTCAGTATAGCCGCCATGCCGACTATTTTGCCGCCCGCGAGCGCGGCGAAGGGCGTCTCCCAGTCCTCGAAGGCCCAGCCGGCTATGCCGGCGCGGACGTGTTCTTTGACCTCGAGCCACGAAAAGCCCTCGACGAAGGCGAGCAGCTCCCGCGCGAGCCCGGTGCCCTTTTCGACCCGGCGTATCTCTATCGTCTTTTCCGTATCGGATCCCACAGTCGTTCCTCTTTCCCCGTCAGGCGGGGTCTTTCCCGGCCTGCCACTCGGAGCGCAGGAGGCCGTAAACGCAGGCGTCCACGACGCCCCGGTTGCTGTAGTCGGCCTGCCGCAGCGTCCCCTCGTACCTGAGGCCGCATTTTCTCATCACGGCGCCGGAATTGGGGTTGTCGGGGTCGTGCCACGACTCTATCCTGTTCGCGCCGACCTCGCCGAAGAGGTAGGGTATTATCGCGCGGAAGGCCTCGGTCGTTATCCCGCGGCGCCACCATCTGCTGCCGACGCAGTAGCCGATATGCAGTATCCCGAGCCTCTCGTTTCTGTCGACGACGCTTATCGTCCCGACGGGCTCGCCGAGCTCCTTGAGGACGATGGCCCACTGGTAGAAGTCCGGCTCCGCGCTCCGGCTCACCCAGTCCGCCACGACCCGCTCCGTCACGGAGATATCCCCGTGCGTGGGCCAGCGCAGGAACTCCGTCACCTTGTCGTCGGACGTCCAGTTCCTGAAGGCGGGCTCTGCGTCGGACGGCTCGAAGGCCCGCAGGACGAGCCGCTCCGTCTCTATCGTTTTCGTTCCGTGATGTTCCATAAGCGTTACCTTTATATTTCGGGGACGGTTCTTTTTTTGTATTTCGGGGACGGTTCTTTTTTCCCGCAATACGGGTCGCCCCTGAAGCCCCACCGCTCGGGTCTGTCTTCAAATATCGCCGAAAGCTTCATGACAGGTCATTCTTTCCGGAGTATGTCCAGCGTATGATGCGAGGCCCCGATAAGGTCCTGCCGCTCGCAGGTCGCGAAGTGAAAATCCATCCATTTGGCGAACGTCTCGTCGTCCATGGCGTCGATATACTCGCGCTTATAATTGGTCGCTCCGTCCGTCGCGACGAGCTTGACTCTCTCGACCGGCACGGCCGCGTCCAGCTCCGCGATTTCCTCCGTGCGCACGAGTTCGAAGACCTCCTTCGGGTCGCTGACGCAGTGCCAGTCGGGCGTCAGAAGCATAAGGTCCATCACTTCGCGCAGATTATTCATACCGAACACGTACTGGATGACGGTCGGCTCGTTCATGCAGTAGGCGACCAGGATATGACCGCCCGGTCTCGTCACGCGCACAGCCTCGGAGAGCGCACGCAGCTTGTCCTCCTTCGTATAGAGGTGATACATCGGGCCGAGCAGCATCGTGAGGTCGAACGTGCCGTCGGCAAACGCCGAGAGATCCAGGGCGTTTCCCTGCATCGCGGCGATCGGCTCCGTGCCGTCCAGCTTCGAACGCAGTACCTCCAGATTGTGCTCCACCAGCTCGACCGCGGTCACGCGCAGGCCGCGCTTAGCCAGCGTCACGCTGTATCGCCCCGTGCCGGCTCCGACCTCGAGGACGCGCGGGTCCGCAGCGCCCGCGAGACACTCCTCTATATATCTCATCGTGGTCAGGTATTCCACCTGCCCGTGACGGGAAAGGAGGCGTCCCTCCTCGTCGTATGAGTTGTAGTATTCTTCAAGATAATTCATCGTTTTTCTCCGAAGGTCCCGTTTCGGGGGTCAGGCCATATCGCCGCGGCGTCGCGCGTCAGCCCTTTTCGGCGTTATTTTTCGCTGTGGTGATTGAGGCGATGAGCATTCGTTGAATGGTCCCCCGTGCTTTGTTGAGCGTCTTATATCGCTCATCTGATATCTTGCATTTCCGATGGAGCAATTCCAGCCAATACTCCGTTTCAGAGCATTCTTTTAATGATATTTCAAGTTTATGTATAAAGTCCGCGCGGCTTTGCGCATATTTACCCTCAAACAGATTTGCGCCTATGGACGCCGACGAGCGGATCACCTGGTCAACGTATGAGCGGCATCCTTTAATGTCATCGCAAGCATCCGATACATTAAGTGCGAACTCGATCGTCATTTCACGAAGCTCGTTTTTGTTTTCTGACATATTTTATCTCCTTTTTGTCGATATATCGTGCTGCGCACGATTCGATATATTGCCCTTGCGGGCAATTCGATATATGCGCATCAAGCGCATTCGATATGTTTGCCTGCGGCAAACAAGGCGGTCGAGGGATCCGCTTTTTCTTATCGCAAAGCGATATCTCGAACCCCGCAGGGGTATATCGAACGCGAAGCGTATATCGAAGATCCGCAGCGCGGATCTATCTCGACGCGGCGTCGCGCGTCAAAGATGCGACGACCTCGCAGTGGTTCGTGTGCGGGAACATGTCTATCGGCCGGATGCGGCGGACGCGGTAGCCCGATTTCGTAAAAAGCGCGAGGTCGCGCGCGAGCGTCTCGGGCTCGCAGGAAACGTAGACTATCCTCTCCGGCCCCGCCTTGACGGCGGCGCGGATAAAGCGCGCGCTGCTCCCGGCGCGCGGCGGGTCCATGACGAGCGCGTCGAGCTTTTCGCCGGAGACCGCCATGGTCTCCATGAAGGCCGCGGCGTCGCCCCTGAAAAACTCGGCGTTTTCCGCGCCGTTGACGCGGGCGTTGCGCTTCGCGTCGCGGACGGCGTCGGCGTTGAGCTCGACGCCGATGAGGCGCCCGGCGGCGTCGGAGGCGGCGACACCTATCGTCCCCGTCCCGCAGTAGGCGTCGAGCAGGGTCTCGCTCCCCCTGAGGTCTAGGAAGTCGAGCGCGGTTTGATAAAGCTTTCCCGTCATGGCGGGATTTACCTGATAAAACGAGTTCGGCGAGATGCGGAAGGTCTTCCCGAGCAGCTCGTCGGCGATGAAGCCCTCGCCGTAAAGCGTCTCGTTCACGCGGCCGAGCGTCAGCGGGAGCGGATCGGCGCAGACGTTCTGCACGACGGTCGTTATCGCGGGCATCCGCTCAAGCAGGCGCCTTACGAAGGCGTTTTTCGAGGGGAGCTGCCGCGTCTGCGTGACTATGACGGCCATGAGCTCGCCCGTATAGAGCCCGCGGCGCACGAGCACGTGGCGCACCGAGCCCGTCCGCCCGTCCCACGGCCTTATGCCGAGCTCCTTCATCGTATCGCGCACGTGCGCTACAGCCTCCGAGCAGACCTCGTCCTCTATCATGCAATTTTCGACCGGAACGACGCGCCCCGAGCCCGACTGGAATACGCCCGAGACGAGGCCCGCGCGCGTCCTCGCGAAGCCGGCCTGCACCTTGCAGCGGTAGTGGTAGGGCTCGTCCATGCCGACGATGCGCTCGACGTGGGCGAAGCGGCCGAGGAGCGCGATGCAGCGCCCCTGCTTATACCTCAGCTGCTCGGGGTAGGTCAGGTTCTGCAGCTGGCAGCCGCCGCATTTTTTGAAGACGGGGCAGCCGTTGCCCCGGAGCTCAGGGTCGTATGGCATGGTCTACTCCTTTAAGATCGCATAGCTCTCGACGAGCTTATCGAAGCTCACGGCGCAGTTGGCGGGCGAGGTCGAGGGCAGGCGCACGGACTCTATCCCCGTGCGCGGGAGATTGAATTTGCGGTAATACTTGTCCGCGGCGGCGCCGGTCGTGAAGACGCGGGTTATCTTCGTGCGCTCAAGGAGCCACGGGATATCCGAGGGGACGGGATTTTTTATCGTCGTGTCGCTCGCGCCGAGGATATCGCACTCTATGAGCGAATCCCAGAGGGCGATCCCGTTTCCGAGCGCGAGCGCGCGCTTTTCATCTTCGGTGCGCGGCTCAGGCGCGCCGAATACGGCGGCGAGGACGCGCCAGAAGCGGTTTTGCGGGTGGCCGTAGTAAAAGGCCTGCTCGCGCGACTTCGGCGACGGCATCGAGCCGAGTATGAGCGTGCGGCTCTCCGCGTCCCACAAGGGCGGGAAGCCGTGCGTCACGTGGGTATACTCCATCTTATCTCCTCAGGCCGCGCAGATACGCCTTGCGCCCCTCGGGAACGCGGAAGCTCTCGCAGGCCTTGCTTATGGTCTTGTTGTGCGTCCATCTATCCAGCCGTCCGCCCTCCAGATATGGCAGCGAGGCGTCCCACTGCTTGGCGAGCGCGGTCGCGAAAAACCACGCGACCATCATGCGCATGTAGTACTCCTCCGAGCGGACGGCGGCGGGGATCTCAAGAAGCTCCGGGGAAAAGTCCGCGTCGAGGAAAAAGCGCATGAGCATGCCTATGCCGAAGCGGCAGGTATAGACCCTCTCCGAGGCCGCCCAGCGGCGTATATCCTTAAGCAGCGCGGGCCTGTCCTTTGCCAGAGCGCGCGGGGCGAGCGTATCGCAGACGGCCCAGTTGTCGACGTACGGCAGGAAGCGCTCCGTCTCCGCGAGGCAGACTTCGCGGCCGCGCATGCCCGTGACGAGCAGGCCGTGGAGCATGTTCTCGTCGTAGTATGCGTGCGGCAGCTCCGCGAGGAAGGCCGCGGCCTCCGGCGAGCCCGCGAGCTCCTTGGCGAGCTTGCGCAGCTCCGGGACGCGCACGCCGATAAAGGCTTCCGGCGCGACGCCGGGCGTGAGCTTAGCCTGAAACGCGGCGTAATCCGCGTCGCGCAGGGCGAAAAGCCGCTCCGTTACCGTCATTCCCGCGCCGCCCTTCTCTCCGAGGCCTTCGCGCGGGCTTTGCCGAGCGCGCGCAGGGCGACGCTTATGCCGAAGGCGAGGCCGCCTATTATCAGCACGACGGGAACGAGGCTCTTCGTGCCGTAGACGAAGAAATAGTACCAGTCGCGCGAGCGGTCGACAGTCCCGTCCGGCGCGGCGGTCAGCATGATGGGGACTATGTAGTAGACGGCGTAGAGGCCGACGGGGATGAGCGAGAGGAGATTCGCGCGAAAGCGCAGGCGCCGCGCGTCCTCGAAGAAGATGAACGCGAGCGCTCCGAGGACGGGGATGAAGAAATGGAAAAAGAAATTATAGCGGCGAAAGAGCGAGAAGTACCCCGTCGGCACGAGCGGCGAGAGGAACAGCGCCACGACGAGGAACGTCAGCATGACGGACGCCGCCGAGACGAGCATGAGAGCCGTCAGCCACAGGGGCGATTTCCCTTTCGCGCGGAAAACTGCCGCTATCACGGCGGCGGCGCCCATGAGGATGTTGGAAAGAACGGTAAAGTATTTGAGCGCGGCGGCCCCGCGCGAGGCGAGCGGCCCCGATATCCCCGCCATCATCCAGACCGTATTGGCGGCGACGAGCGCGGCGATCAGTATATAGGACCAGAACGCGAAAACGTCTTTTTTCGTCTTCATATCCTCACTCCGGAGCCCCGAGGGGCGTTTTTCAAAGCTGCAGTTCGAGCTGCTCGGCGGTCGGCTCCGGCGGGCGCTTCCGGCTCCCGCCCGCGCCGGGTATGTCTATGCCCGCCTTCCTGGCCTGAACGTGCTGCAGGCGGCGCGGTATCTTATAGAGCTTTCCGTCGCGTATAAAGCGCGCGCCGGTCTGGTGGAAGC
>JAFZAM010000040.1 GCA_017557265.1 Oscillospiraceae bacterium
GCAGGGCGGGCGACCTCGTCGCGGAAAAGCTCGGGGAGGACTTCATGAAGCCGACGGACGTCATCGACGTCCTCTCGGACGTGCTCAAGGAGACTTATTGACCCGAAAAGGAGCATAGGCGTTGAAAAAGCTTTTGGCGCTCGTGCTTATGATAACGGTGACCCTCCTCTGCGGCTGCTCGGCCAAGGGCGGCGCGGAGGACAAGGCGATAGAGATAAGATCGAAATATCTCGGGAGCGGGGAGCTCACGCTCGCCGCCGATATGACCGCCGACTACGGCGACCGCGTCTACGAATATTCCGTCGTCTACTCGGGCGACGGGAAGACCGGCCGGCTGGATATCGAAAAGCCGCTCGAGGTCGCGGGGATAACGGTCCTTTTCGAGGAGGACGGTCCGCGCCTGATGTTCGACGGCGCCCTGCTCGACACCGGCCCCCTGTGGGCCGACGGGGCCTCGCCCGCGGAGGCGTTCCCCATGCTCATAGACGCCTGGCGGCGGGGCTGGATATCCTCGGCCTACAGGGAGAGCCTCGGAGGCCGCGTCTGCGTCGTGCTGGAGATATACACGGGCGGCGACGAGAGCCGGATGGCCCGCACGTGGTTTTACGAGGACACGCTCGAGCCGGCCGCCGCGGAGCTCTATTCCGACGGCGTATCGGTCCTGAGGTGCGCCTTCGACTGAAAGGGAAAACATGGACAGAAGAGAGATGCGCTGCTGGGCGGAGGTCTCGCTCGACAGCTTCGAGCATAATTACAGATCGATGCGCGCGCGCCTCCCGGAGGGCTGCCGCTTTCTCGGCGTGGTCAAGGCCAACGCCTACGGCCACGGCGCGGTCAAGGTCGCCCGCAGGCTTGAGGAGGCGGGCGCGGACTACCTCGCCGTCGCGTATATAGAAGAGGGCGTCGAGCTGCGCGAGGCTGGGATAAAGCTCCCCGTCCTCATCCTCGGGCGCACCGCGCCGCAGTACGCGCGCGACGTCATAGAGTTCGGCCTGACGCAGGCCGTGACGGACCTTGAGACCGCAAAGGAGTATTCCCGCGCCGCGCTCGACTCGGACGGGCCCATGCTCTGCCACCTAAAGCTCGATACCGGCATGGGAAGGCTCGGCTTTTCCGCCGCGCGCGACGTAGAGCTCCTCGCGGAGGCCGCTTCGCTGCCGGGTCTCGACGTCGAGGGCGCGTTCACTCATTTCGCCGTCTCCGACATGGACCGCGGCTCCGACGAGGAATATACCCGCGCCCAGTTCGGGCTCTTCCGCTCCGCGACGGCGGAGGCGGAGCGTCTGAGCGGGAAACTGCTAAAAATTAAGCATTGTACCAACAGCGGCGCGATGATAAAATATCCGTGGACGTATTCCGACATGGTGCGCCCCGGCATAATGCTCTACGGCTATTATCCCTGCCCGGAGACGGGCGGGATAGATCTGCGCCCCTGCATGTGCCTGAAGACCCGCGTCGTGCAGGTAAAGCGCATGAAGGCGGGCGAGACCGTGAGCTACGGGCGCAACTGGACCGCTCCGCGCGATTGCCTCGTCGCGGTGCTGTCGGCAGGCTACGCCGACGGACTGCCGCGCGCCGCCTCCGGGAAGGCCGACGTCCTCATACGCGGAAAGCGCGCCCCGCTCATAGGCAATATCTGTATGGACATGGTCATGGCGGACGTGACGGAGATACCGGACTGCGCTCCGGGCGACGAGGTCACGGTCTTCGGCGGGGAGCATACGGGCTCGCTTGACGCCCTTGCCGCCGCCGCGGGAACGATAACCTACGAGCTGCTCTGCGCCGTGTCCGAGCGCGTGCCTCGCGTCTATATCTGACGGGGCACGTATAAAACTCCGCTCCGCGAGGAAGAATCTGAATACCGGTTACATACGATGCGGCCGGAATTCTTCCTTGGGAGGACGAGATGAACTCAGCCACAGTGCGAAGAGGGGACATCTTCTACGCGGACCTGAGCCCGGTCGTCGGCAGTGAGCAGGGCGGGCTTCGCCCCGTGCTCATCGTGCAGAACGACACCGGCAACAAGCACAGCCCGACGGTGATCGCCGCGGCGATAACCTCGCAGGTCAACAAGGCCAAGCTCCCGACGCACATCGAGCTCGGCGCCCGGTGCTACGGGCTGTCGAGGGACTCGGTCGTGCTGCTCGAGCAGATAAGAACGATAGACAAGCAGAGACTCAAGGAGCGCATGGGCAAGCTCGACGACAGGCTCATGACGAAGGTCGACAGCGCTCTTGCGGTCAGCGTGGGGCTCGGATAGAGCCGGGAGAGAGACATGAAAAAGATACTGACAGTCGCGGTCGCCGTCTTCGCGGCGCTGACGCTCATCGTCGGGATAACCGCCCTCGCCGCGACGAATTACGGCACGCAGGGCGATCCGCTCGTCACGCTGAGCTACTTAAACGACGTGCTGCGCCCGGAGCTCGACTCGGAGTTCGACTCCATGCTCGGCGAGAAGTCGGACGAGCTCAAGGAGGAGTTCGACGCGGCCGTCAAGGAGCTCGAGGACAAATACGCCAATTCCTCGTCCGGCGGCTCGATGAGCACGTACAGCGTCGTGACCATCGAAAACGGCCAGAAGCTCACCGGCGCCGTCGGGACGGAGATAATGCTCCGCGTCGGTTCGGCGAAGGTCTCCGCGCCCGCCTCGCCCGGCCTTATCGACACTACGACGGGCGGGATACTTGAAAACGGGAGCCAGCTCGTCAAAAACCACCTCTACATGGTGACCATCGACGGCCGCGCCGTCGTCTCGACGGGCCACACGCTCGTCATCGTCCGCGGCCCCTATTCGATCTCATAAGACCCCGGAATAATCGCGTCTCCGCCCGCATAAGATGGGCGGAGACTTTTTTTCGAGGTGAACGGGATGGACGCATACTGCGGCGACTTTGCCGTCGCTATCGACGGCGCGGAGAAAGGGATACTGCGCGTAAGGCGCGAGGGCATGTTTTTGATATTCGACGCGGAGACGGAGCGCGGCGCGGAGCCGCTCGACCTCTTCGCAGAGAGCGGCGGGCGGCAGATAAAGATAGGCCGCGTTCTCGCGGGAAAGCTCAAAAAGCGGCTGAGCGTCAAAACGCTCGCGGAGGCGGGTCTTGAGACGGTAGACGGCGCATTTGCCGTCCCTCCC
>JAFZAM010000041.1 GCA_017557265.1 Oscillospiraceae bacterium
CGAAGCGTCTTCCCCTTCTCCATCGCCTTCAGAAACGTATTCGTGCCAGTTCAAAAAACCGTCACCTCGCAGTCAATATCAATAACCGTGATTCTTATACCAGGGCTGGACGTAATCAAAGTAGAAGTCGTGAATGAACTGGGTGCGCCTCTTGACCTTGGGATCGTCGCCCATGGCGCCCATGACGGAGAAGGAGAAGCCGCCGCCGGGCGCGAAGGTCTCTACGTACTCTTCCATACCGGCGCGGAGTTCGTCCTCATCATATACCTGGCCCCACTTGACGTTGTCCCAGCCGCCGGCGATGCCGAGCTTGCGGCCGTATTTTTTCTTGATGCCGACGAGGTCGTTCGTCGTCTGGGCGGGATTCCAGTTGGAGATGCCCATCTCGACCCAGTCGGGAACGAACTGCTCGCACTTGCCGCAGTCGTGGCGCTCGATGAACATGCCGTTTTCGAGGGCGAGATCGCAGTGCATCTTGTGGTAGGGCTTGAAGAACTCATGGTACATCTCGACGCTGAAGAAGGGAGCGCGGTAGGCCGCGTCGTCGTCCATGAGCATGGCGCCGTCCGGATGCACATACTTGATCTGCATCTTCATGACGAGCAGATAGAACTTGGAGATATATTCGAGAAGCTCTTTGACCTCTTCGGGCTCCTCGTAGAGAGCGAGCATTGCGTCCTCGAAGCCCATGAGGGAGACGAGGGTCAGAAAGTAGTCGCCGTTGGAGAAGGTGATGTACTTGTGCTCAAGATCGACGCCCTTGGTCTTCTTGGCGTAGTAGTCCTCAAAATCGAAATCGGAGAAATCGGGGATCTTGAGCTGATCGCGCCACTTGGTAATGTCGGTGATGACGTACTCGCCGGGAGCGGGCATGGCTCCGTTGTTGAGGTCGGCGCTGCCGACGTACTTGACGCCGAGGGTAGTGACTATGGGGCCGTTGGGGCAGGCCTGCGGAGTGAGCAGATCCTCCGCTACGCGGCCGCCGTGGCCGTCGAGCATGGAGGGGATGTACTCGGGGATCTCGCCGCTGAGATATCTTATGTAGTTCTCTTTGGGGCTGAGCTTGAATTCCATGATGAACCTTCTTTCGTCAAAAGATATATGTGATGTTTTTTCTTATTTGAACATTATCTCGCTCATGCGGTTGATCTCGGCGGTGACGGTGTCGTAGACGCCGAAGCTGCTGCCGGGGCCGCCGGCGGTCATGCCGGGGATGAAATAGAGCGGGCCGCAGTCGCGGCACATCTGCTCGACGTAAGCGCGGACCTCGTCGGCCTTCCAGTCGGGAACGTCGACGATGCCGTTGTTGATGCCGCCCATGAAGCTTATCTGTCCGCCGTATTTCTTGACGAGAGCGGGAACGTCGTTGGTATTGAGGACGCCCTGCCAGATATCGATGCCCATCTCTATCATATAGGGGACGAGCGTCGCGGCGTAGCTGTCGGAATGGTGGATGACGAGCTCGACGCCGTGGCTGTGATAGTAGCCGTATATCTCCTTGTAGCTGTCAAGGAAGAATTCCTCGAACATATCGGGAGAGAGGAAGGTCGAGCGCTGGGAGCCCCAGTCGTCGTGGTGGATGATGGCGTCGGGCTTCATATACTTGCACATCTGCTCTGCAAAGCGCAGCTCGTACTCGGTCAGGTACTTGATGAGGTCGTGCATGGCGTCGGGCTCAAGATAGAAGTTTATCATGGCGTCGTCCATGCCCATCAGATAATGGGACTGCTCGAAAAGACCCGGAGCGATGGTCGGGCAGGCGAACTGCTCGTTCCTGTCGATCGCGGCGGCTCTTTCGGCGAAGGGAGCCCAGTCGTCCTCGGTGAAGTCGAGGGAGGGAGCGTGGACTATCTCTTTCCACTTAGTGACGTCCTTGAGGACCTTGTGCGCGTCGTCGTGGACAGGGAAGGGACCGGGAGTCCCGGGAGCCCACGTTATCGTAACGCCCCATTCGTCGACTATCGTGCCGCCGGGCTTGAGGCCGCTTCTCGCGCCGCGCCCCGGACGCCCCATGGAAAAGGCGAGGGCCTCGAACTGGTTGACAAAACGGTCGGGCTTTCCGCCGTGAATGCACTCGAGCATATTCTGTCTTTTAGTCAGCATAAATACTCCTGTCCGCAGCGCAGAACGCCGCTATTGTATTAAAAATAATATAACATATTTCTTTTCTAATGTGAATACCCAGAAGTATAAATCGTTTAATGTTTTGCGGCTTACGCGGCCGGAATTAAACGACGCGAGATCGTGCGGCACAAAATGTGCCATTTCGTCTTGCAAAATGTGCGCACACTGTGTATAATCATAGACGGGTGATCGAAATGGTATTTGCCGACAAGCTCAATTTCCTCATCAAACTTACCAACACGACCAACAAACAGCTCGGCGAACTGCTGAACATACATCAGTCGCAGATAAGCCGCATGCGCAGCGGCGCGCGCGGCGTGCCCGGCAACGGGGAATACATCCGCATCATGGCGACGCATTTCGCCTCCCGTATCACCGAGGACTATCAGCGCTCGGCGATCGCCGAGGCGCTCGGAAGACCGCCTCTGAGGCTCCCCGTCGAGACGGGAGTGCTTTCCGTCATTCTGACCGAATGGCTCATCGGCGCCGTCGAGGACAGCGGCGAGAAGGCCGAGCTCTATCTGAGAAACTACAGAAATCTCGGAGTCGCCCGCGACAGTACGGGGGAGGAGCAGCCGGAGATACCGCCTGAGCACAGGGGAGACGTCTTCGTATATTACGGAGAAGCCGGTAAACGCGCCGCGGTATATGCGTTTTTGGGCTTCATGCTCGAGCAGAGGGAGCCGCAGCAGATCGACATCAGCTGCGACGAGAGCCTGAACTGGCTCGAGACCGACAAGGAATTCATCATGAAGGTCCAGGAATACATGAACGAGCTCGAGAGGCGCGGCTTTACCTGCCGGCGCATCGTGGGCCCGATAACTGATCTCGACTATACGTACGCCTCGCTTCGTTTCCGCTGGCTGCCTTACCTGCTTTCAGGCCGCGCCGTTTCTTACTATTATCCGCGCCTGCGTGACGGCGTGTACCGCCGTACGCTCATGGTAGCGCGGGGCAAATGCGCGCTTCTTTCAATGTCCACAGGCCGTTTCGGCCCGAGCAGGGTCACGTTTTTCATCAAGGACCCGGAGGTCACGGATGCTCTCGACGCCGAGTTCGCGGATTATCTCGCGATGTGTATGCCGCACATGAATGTTTTCGACGTCAAGCAGAGTCCGGAGCAGTGCATCACAAGGTTCACGGAGATCCAGGCCGCGCCGATGGCCAGCATACAGCGCTCAAACTCACTTTCAGCCATAACGATGCCCTCCTCGGTAGCGAACTCCGTAAAAATGGATAATCCCGACCAGCAGAGACTCTTCAACGACTGGTATACCAAGCTCACGGAGAGCTTCGAGAACGTTATCAAGGATCATCCGGTCACGGACGCCATCTATCTCGCGTCTCCCGAGGAGGTCGCGGAGGGAAAGGTTATCCTTCCAATCGCCGTGACGTTCGGCGCGTCGCAGGCCGCATACACCGTTGAGCGATACCTGCTCCATCTGCGGAACATCCTCTGGTACGTGGAGAACGTCCCGAACTACCATCTGCTCATCGTCGACGAAAAGGACGAGGATCTCGATTTCGCCTGCATAAAGGAGAGCTACCGCGCCGTCCTCGTGCGCAGGGGGGATCCGTACCGGGTCATAGAGGTCACAGAAAGAAACATGGTATCGGCGTTCAGCGAGCTGCTGCACCGCTCGCTCGGAGACATGGCGCCCGACAGCGAGCGCAAGGACAAGGCCGCGCGCATACGCGACCTCATCCGACGCCTCGAGGCGATAAAGACCGCCGAGTGATAGATAAGAAAAAGCCCCTCTCCCCGAAGCGGGAGAGGGGCTTTGCCGTATTTCAGACGAGCTGGCCGGGCAGCTTGAGCTTTTTCTTCGGCGGGAAGGCCCTGTCGAACTCCTCCGCCTCGTTCTCGTCGACGTAGTAGCCCTTCGGCGTCTGATAGACGCCGGTCACTCCGTCGAGATAGCCCGGTTTGAGCTCCTTGCAGAGAAAGAAGGACGAGTCCGCTCCCTCGGGCAGATCATGGTATCTTATGCCGAAATTGCGCGCGTAATCGAAGCCGCAGGTCCCGTAAAACTTGATGTTGCCCTCAAACAGGACGGCGCCGAAGCCCATCTCCGCAGCCCTTTCAAGGCAGAAGTCAAGAAGCTGTTTTCCGTATCCCCTGCGCTTGAGCTCCGGCGTTATGCATATGGGTCCCATAGTCAGCACGTCGACGTCCTTCCCGTCGTCGCCGTTGATAACGGTTCGCATGAACATATTCTGCCCGATGATCTTCCCGTTCTTTTCCATGACGAAGTCCAGCTCTTTGACAAATGCCGGATCGTCGCGCAGGACGTGCATGACGTAGTGCTCAAGGCAGCCGGGCCTGTATACGTTCCAGAATGACTCGCGTATGAGGTTTTCGACCTCGCCGTAGTCCTCCGGTCTTTCCGCTCGAATAATATAGTCTTTTCCTTCCATCGTGTTTCCTCCCATTGTATAAGGCGTTCCGGTCAGCGCGAATTCGATCTCGTCAAGCCCGTTTTTCGAGGCGAGAACCGCGCCGGTCGGAATAAACCCTTCTTTGACGTAAAGCCGTTTTGCTTTTTCGTTGTTTTCCAGTATCCATAAAGTCGGGACACCGTTGCATTGCCCGATCGCAAACCTCAGCAGCCTCGTCCCATACCCCATGCCCTGCCTTTCGGGAAGGACGTAGAGATCGGCTATAACGCTGTCCGTCACGGAGACGATGCCGACGGGTTCAACCTCGACGAGCACAAAAAACCGGCTGCCGGCGTCGATCTTTTTTGAGATATACTCGCGCTGACGCTCCGGCGTATGCCGGCGGACAAATTCCGCGTCGCAGAAAGAGCGGTGCGACTCCTGCCATGACGCGGAGTGGATCGCCGCAGCCTCCGATATATTTAAGCTGTCGACGGGGATTATCATAAAGCATTCACCAAACGGACTGACTGCAGTTATACTGAAAGAGACCTCTTTTGGCGTCCAAAAGAGGTCTCTTTCGTGGCGGAGAAGATGGGATTTGAACCCATGCTACGCTCATCGCGTACTACTCCCTTAGCAGGGGAGCCCCTTCGGCCTCTTGGGTACTTCTCCACGGAGCCGAGCAATCGTCATATTAGCATATAGTCGCGGGTTTGTCAATCGCGGTTTTTATAATTGAAAAGCAACGGCTTCGCGACAAAAGGCGACAGGTTTTGCCCTTCGTGCGCGGTAAGATGGAAAAAAGTCGAAAAGCGGTGATATCATGCCCGATGACTTGAAAAAAGAGACTCTCGAGAGGTTCGTTTACGTTTACGGCTGGGAGCCGCAGGTCGCCTGCAAGGTCTTCAACTTCCTGTACGGCGCGCGTCTGACGCCTGACCTTCTCGTATGGCTGCTGGAGCGCGAGAGCGCGCCTATGACAGACTGACGCTCTGCAGAGCCTGAACGCGGCGGCGCAGCTCGGCGTGCTCGGGAAGCGCGAGCTCGGGGTCGTCGCGCAATACCAGCTCCGCCTGCTTCTGCGCGGCAGAGAGCGTCTCCATGTCGCCCCTAAGGTCGGCGAGGCGCATCTCGGGAAGGCCGTGCTGCCTCGAGCCGAAGAAATCGCCGGGGCCGCGGAGCCGCAGGTCCTCCGAGGATATCTTGATGCCGTCGTTCGTGTTCTTGAGGACGTCGAGGCGCTCCTCGGCCTCCGCGCCGCCCTGATTGAAGAGCACGCAGTAGCTCTTTGCCTTTCCGCGCCCGACGCGGCCGCGCAGCTGGTGGAGCTGCGAAAGCCCGAAGTGCTCGGCGTTTTCTATGACCATCAGCGTCGCGTTCGGAACGTCGACTCCAACCTCGACGACCGTAGTGGAAACGAGGATGTCGCTCTCGCCGCCTGCAAAGCGGGCCATGACGGCCTCCTTTTCGGCGGCCTTCATTTTCCCGTGCAGCAGATCGACGCGAAGGTCGGGGAAGACCTCGGCCTTGAGCTCCTCGGCGTATTTCTTGACGGCTGCCGCGTTCTGCGTCTCGTCGTCCTCTATCATCGGACAGACGATGAAGACCTGATGCCCCTCCTCGACCTGTTTGCGGATGAAGTTGTTGATCCTCTCGCGCATGTCCTCGCCGACGACGAAGGTGTCGACCTTCTGCCTGCCGCTCGGAATTTCGCCGAGGACGCTGACGTCGAGGTCGCCGTAGATCATCAATGCGAGCGTGCGCGGTATCGGCGTCGCCGACATGACGAGAACGTGCGGCTTGTCGCCCTTTTCAGAGAGCGCCGTACGCTGGCGAACGCCGAAGCGGTGCTGTTCGTCGGTAATGACGAGTGCAAGGTCGGAAAACTCGACGTTTTCGGAGATTATCGCGTGAGTTCCGACGACGAGCCCTGCCTCGCCGGAGGCTATTTTCGCGAGAGCCTCGCGCCTCTCGGCGGCCTTCATCGAGCCGGTCAGCAGTACGGTCGTTATCCCGTACGGCGCGAGCATATCAGAGAGCGTCCTGAAGTGCTGCTCTGCGAGTATCTCCGTAGGCGCCATGAACGCCGCCTGAAGTCCTTCCGAACAGACCGCCCAGACGCAAATGGCCGCGACGGCCGTCTTGCCCGAGCCGACGTCGCCCTGCAGGAGTCTCGTCATGACCCTGCCCGAGCCCATATCCTCCATGAGCTCCTCGGCGGCGCGCTTCTGCGCACCGGTCAGCTCGAAGGGGAGACGGAAGTCCCCGACGTTCTTCGGCGGTATGACGTGCCCCGAAAATTCGCGCTCGCGGCGCTTCATCGTGCCGAACGCCGTCGCGAGGACGAAAAGCTCCTCAAAGACGAAGCGCCGCCTCGCCGAGGAGAGCGATTCCATGTCGGTCGGACGGTGGATCTCTTTATACGACCAGCCGGCGTGCGGCAGGTCGAAGGCGCGGCGAACGCTCTCGGGTATGACCTCGGGGAACGGGTCGGGCGCGGCTTCGAGCCCCTGCCTTATAGCAGACATCAGAAATTTGTTGCTGACGCCGGAGGTGAGCCTGTAAACGGGAACGATCGCGCCCGTCTCCGCGCCCTCGGCGCCGGCTTTTTCAAATTCCGGGGAGGGAAGGTCGAGGAGAGCGCCGGAGCGCGAGAATTTCCCGTAGAAATAATAGTCTTCCCCGCGCTTGAAGAGGTCCTTGAGCCAGCTTTGATTGAAAAACGTGACGGTCGCGCTGCCCGTTCCGTCCGAGACGCGGAACTTGACGAGATCGAGCCCGCGGCGTATCCGCGCGAGCGTCGGCGTCGTCACGACGGAGGCGAGTATACACACCTTCTCGCCGTCCTCGACGCGCGTGATATGCTTTACGGCGGTCCTGTCCTCATAGTCGCGCGGAAAGTAGCCCAGGAGATCGCGAAGCGTGTTTATCCCGAGCTTCGAGAGATCCTTGGCCTTCTTTTCGCCTATGCCCTTTATGAACCTTATGCCGCCGTCGAGCTCAGCCATTTCATTCCTCCGCGAGCGCGCGCAGACTTGTAAGATAGTCCGGACGCGCTATGCCTTTTTCGGTTATTATGCCCGTAATGAGCGAGTGATCGGTGACGTCGAAGGCCGGATTTCGGACCTTGACGCCCTCCGGAGCCATGCGCCGCGCGTACCAGAGCTCCGTTACCTCTTCGGGGTCGCGCTGCTCGACGACGATGCCGGAGCCGTCGTGCGTCGCGAGGTCGATGGTTGAGAACGGAGCCGCGATATAAAACGGGACGCCGTAGTGCTTTGCGAGAACGGCGAGACCGAGCGTACCTATCTTGTTGGCCGCGTCGCCGTTAGCGGCGATGCGGTCGGCTCCGGTGATGACGATATCGATTAGCCCGTCCGCCATCGCGGAAGCGGCCATATCGTCGCACTGCAGCGTGACGTCCGCGCCCGCGGCGGAGAGCTCGTACGCCGTCAGTCTCGCGCCCTGCAGGAGCGGCCGCGTCTCGTCGGCGTATATGCGGAGCTTCAAGCCGCGCTCGAGCGCGAGGTACATCGGAGCGGTCGCCGTGCCGTAGCGTATCGTAGCGAGCTTGCCGGCGTTGCAGTGGGTGAGAACGCCCATGCCGTCGCGGAGCAGCGTCAGACCGTTCTCGCCGATGCGCCTGCACGTCTCGATATCCTCCGCGATAATGAGCTCGGCCTCGCGCCTGAGGGCCTCAAGCGCGTCGCCTACGCCGTCAAAACTTCTTTCAAGGACCTTTTCCATGCGCCTGAGCGCCCAGAAGAGGTTGACTGCCGTCGGTCTCGAGGAGGCGAGGAACTCGCTGTCCTCCGCGACGACGCTTCTAAGCTCGTCCG
>JAFZAM010000042.1 GCA_017557265.1 Oscillospiraceae bacterium
GAAGGCGCCGGTATAGAGCCGGTAGTAGATGCCCTGCTGCTCGATGAGCTGGTCGTGGTTGCCGCGCTCGACGATGTGGCCGTGCTCGAGGACCATGATGAGGTCGGAGTTCATGACGGTCGAGAGCCTGTGCGCGATGACGAAGACCGTCCTGCCGTGCATGAGCGAGTCCATGCCGCGCTGGACTATCGTCTCGGTGCGGGTATCGATGGAGCTCGTCGCCTCGTCGAGTATCATGACGGGCGGGTCGGCGACGGCGGCGCGCGCGATGGCTATGAGCTGGCGCTGGCCCTGCGAGAGGCCGGAGCCGTCGCCCTCGAGGACGGTGTCGTACCCCTCGGGCAGCATCTCGATGAAGCCGTGCGCGTTGGCGAGCTTGGCGGCGGCGACGATCTCCTCGTCGGTCGCGTCGAGGCGGCCGTAGCGGATATTGTCGCGGACGGTGCCCGTGAAGAGGTTGACGTCCTGCAGCACTATGCCGAGCGAGCGGCGCAGCGCGCTCTTCTTGATATCCTTGATGTCGATGCCGTCGTAGGTGATGGTGCCGTCCTGAATGTCGTAGAAGCGGTTGAGCAGGTTCGTGATGGTCGTCTTGCCCGCGCCGGTCGCGCCGACGAAGGCGACCTTCTCGCCGCGCTCCGCGTCGATGGAGATATCGTAGAGCACCTGCTTGCCCTCGACGTAGCTGAAGTCGACGTCGGTCAAAATGACGTCGCCGCAGAGGCGCTTGTAGGTGAAGCCGCCGTTTTCCGCGGGGATCTTCCAGGCCCACGCGCCGGTGTGCTCGTCGCACTCGACGATCTCGTCGGAATCCTTCTTGATATTGACGAGGTCTATCGTGCCCTCGTCGTCCTCGGGCTGCTCGTCAATGACCTGGAACAGGCGGTCCGCGCCGGCCATGGCGAGGACGATGTGGTTGACCTGCTCGGAGACCTGCGAGACGGGCATCGAGAAGTTCCTCGAGAGCTGGAGGAAGGCGATGATGGTACCTATCGTCATGCCGCCCACGCCGCTGACGGCGAGCGCGCCGCCGACGACGGCCAGCACGACGTACTGGATGTTGCCGAGGTTGTTCATGAGGGGCATGACGACGTTGGCGAAGGAGTTGGCGCGCGTCGCGTTGCGGCGGAGCTCCTCGTTCTTCATGTCGAAGTCGGCCTTTGCCTTGTCCTCATGGCAGAAGACCTTGACGACCTTCTGGCCGTTTATCGTCTCCTCGATGTAGCCGTTGAGCTCGCCGAGGGAGGCCTGCTGCTTGATGTAGTACTTGCCGGACTTGCCGCCGAGCAGCGCCGTGAAGATGAACATCAGAGCGATGAAGCACAGCACGACGACCGTCAGCCAGCCGGAGAGCCTGAGCATGTTCACGAAGACGATGACTATCGTCACGATGGAGGTGACGAGCTGCGGGATGGACTGGCTGATGAGCTGGCGCAGCGTCGAGACGTCGTTGGTGAAGAGGCTCATGATGTTGCCGTAGCCGTGCTGGTCGAAGTACTTGACCGGCAGGGACTGCAGCTTGTTGAAGACGCGGGCGCGGACCTTGCGGAGCATGCCCTGACCGACGGAGATCATCAGCCAGTTGTGCAGGAAGGTGCTCCCGACGCCGACGAGGTAGATAAGGCCCATATAGAAGATGGCCTTCAGGAGCTGCGAGTAGCCCTCGGCGTTCGGCTTGCCTATCATCGGGACGATGTAGTCGTCGACGAGCTCCTGCAGGAACATGGACCCGCGCGTATTGGCGAGCGAGGAGAGGACCGTCGTTATGCCGACGATGAGCAGGAGGAACCAGTACTCCTTGAAGAGCATGCCGAGCACGCGGCCGAGGGTCTTGACGCTCTTCATGGTTATCTTCTCGCGGGGACCTCTGGGGGCGTGTCTGCCGCCGCCGGGGGGCGAATAGGCGAAGTTACGCTTCAAGACGCTCGCCTCCCTTCTGCTGGGACCAGTAGACCTCTCTGTAGATATCGCTGGTCTTCATCAGCTCGTCGTGGGTGCCGAAGGCCGTCACGCGGCCCTCGTCCATGACGATGATCCTGTCGGAATCCTGCACGGAGGAGATGCGCTGGGCGATGATGAACTTCGTCGTCTCGGGCATGTAGTTTTTAAGCCCCGCGCGTATCTTCGCGTCCGTCTCGGTATCGACGGCGCTGGTGGAGTCGTCGAGGATGAGTATCTTGGGCTTTTTCAGCAGGGCGCGCGCGATGCAGAGCCTCTGCTTCTGACCGCCGGAGACGTTCGTGCCGCTCTGCTCGATGAAGGTGTCGTAGCCGTCGGGGCGCTCCATGATGAAGCCGTCCGCGTCGGCGATGTGGCAGCAGTGGCGTATCTCCTCTTCGGTCGCGTTCGGATTGCCCCAGAGGAGGTTCTCGCGAATGGTGCCGGAGAAGACCTCGTTTTTCTGCAGGACCATGGCGACGGAGGCGCGCAGCGCCTCGATGTCGTAGTCGCGCACGTCCACGCCGCCGACCTCGACGGAGCCGCCGATGACGTCGTAAAGGCGCGGGATGAGGGAGACGAAGCTCGATTTGCTCGAGCCGGTGCCGCCTATGATGCCTATCGTCTCGCCGCTCTTTATGGAGACGTCGACGTGGTCCAAGACGGGCTTGTCGCCGTGCTTTCCGTAGGAGAAGACGACGTCCTTGAAGGTGACGGAGCCGTCCTTGACCTCGGTGACGGGGTCCTCGGGGTCGGTTATGGTCGGGGTCTCGAGGAGCATCTCGTCGACACGGTCCATGGACGCGCGGGACATCGTCAGCATGACGAATATCTGCGAGAGCATCATCAGAGACATGAGTATCTGCAGCGTGTAGGTAAGGAGCGCCGAGAGCTGGCCGGTGGACATGGCCGTCTCGCCGGACTCTATTATGAGCCTCGCGCCGAGCCAGCAGACGAGCAGCTTGCTGCCGTACATGCAAAACTGCATCAGCGGGCGGTTGAAGGCGAGGATGCGCTCGGCCTTGCGGAAGCCGAAGAATATGTCGTCGACGTCCTTGCCGAACTTCTCCTTCTCATGCTCCTCGCGCACGAAGCTCTTGACGACGCGCACGCCGCGGACGTTCTCCTGAACGTCGGTGTTCAGGCGGTCGAACATCTTGAAGACCTTTTTGAACACGGGGCGCGAGTATTTCATGATGATGAAGAGGCCGACGCCGAGGATGGGTATCGCGCCGAGGAAGACCAGCGAGAGCTCGGAGTTTATCGAGAAGCTCATCATCAGCGCGAGGATGAGCATGACCGGGCAGCGCACGGCGACGCGGATGGCCGCCATGAAGGCCATCTGCACGTTGCCGACGTCGGTGGTCAGACGCGTGACTATCGAGCCGGTCGAGAACTTGTCGATGTTGGCGAAGGAGTAGGTCTGCGCCTTGTAGAACAGGTCGTGGCGCAGGTTGGCGGCGTAGCCCGCCGAGCAGCGCGCGGAGAACAGACCCGTCAGCATGCCGAGCCCGAGGCTCACGACCGCGCAGCCGAGCAGGACGAGACCGATGCGGATTATAAACGGCATGTTCGTCTGCTTGACGCCCTGGTCGATGAGTATGCCCGTCAGCAGCGGGATGAACGTGTCCATGATGGACTCGAGGATGACGCACAGCGGGGTCAGGTAGACGTACTTTTTGTACTCGCGGAACGAGCTCGCGAGACGGCCTATCATCGTCGAGCCGATGATGGACTCGGAATCCGTCTTTTCGTTATAGAGCCGGCAGAGCTTGACCGCGATGATGAGCGGGATGATGACCGCCAGCGCTATGCACACGACGAAGATGATATTGCCCAGCTGGGCGCCCGCGGCGATCGACGAAAATGCCTTTTTGGCGATCGGCTCGTAGGCGTATTTGATAAGGCAGAAGACTATGGCCGCCGCGACGACCAGGCACGCGAACAGTATCGCGAGCTTCGGCCCCTGATTTCTCGGTTTCACGGCGTCCCTCCTTTCCCTGCGGCCGGCGAGCGGCCCTTACGAACGTTCTTCAAACGAAACCACCTCTTGTATATGAAAGATATAGTTAACTGATGTTCGCGGCGTTTTCGCCGATGGCCTCGCAGACGCGGCGGAAGGCCTCGAGGTCCTCCGCGGGAATGCCGCGCAGGAGCTCCGCCTCCATCTCGTCCTTGGCCGAGCGCGACATGTCGCAGACCTCGCGCCCCTTCGCCGTCACGACGATACGCTTCATGCGCGCGTCGGAATCGAGCGACTCGCGCGAGATGAGCCCGTTTTTCTCCATGAGCTGGAGTATCCCCGTCGCCGTCGAGCGCTGGATATTGAAGTGCGCCTCGATGTCGCGCTGGAATACGTCCGTCCCCTCGCCGTTGCGGTTATTGACGTAGGCGAGGACCCAGCTCTGCGTCGGCGTCAGGCCGAAGCGCTCCTCGAAGACGTGCATCCTGCGGCCGACCGCGCGCTTTATGCTGTTGTCGAGGGAGGAGATTATAAGTCCCGTCAGACGCTGCACGTCCTCATCTCCTTTCGAAAAACTTGTTAGCAAGCGAATAGTCAAACGGCTCACTATTATTTGTTAGCTTCCTAATAATAAACCGCTTTTCATGCTTTGTCAAGTATATGCGCGGGCATTTTTCCGTAAATTTCCGTCAGGCACAAAAATACGTCCGCGACGTCTCCGCGGGCGGTCATATTGCATAAAAGCGCCCTCCCGCGGGCGGCGCGGGGGCCGCCGATTTGCAATTTTCCGATAAATGGTGTATAATGACCGCCCTTAACGGAGGTAATTATGAAAAAGATCATTGCGGCAGTTCTCTGCCTCGTGCTCGCGATCGTCCCCCTCGCGCCGCGCGCGTCCGCCGCGCCGACGGCGGCGAGCGACGCTCTCGTCGAGTTCATCAAGAGCCAGGAGGGCTTCGTCGACCACGTCTACTACGCCGGCGGGTACGCCTACATAGGCTACGGGCAGATGGTAAACCCGTCCGACTGGCCGAACGGCATAACCGAGGAGCAGGCGACCGCGCTCCTCAGGAGCACCCTCGCGACCATAGCCGACGCCGTCAACAGATACGCGGCGAGCTGGAAGACCGTCATGAATCAGGGGCAGTTCGACGCCGTGCTCAGCCTGACGTACAATCTCGGGACCTCGTGGCTGACGAAGAACGGCAAGCTCATCACAGCCCTGCGGGCGGGCACGCAGCTGACCCCCGTGCAGGCGGCCGACTGCTTCGGCGTGCACTGCCACGCCGGCGGCATAAACGAGCACCTCATCAAGCGCCGCCTCTATGAGGCCGACATGTTCTCCTACGGCAACTACACCGGCGCGCACATCGCCGACTACACGTGGCTCGTTTTGCAGTTCAACGGCGGCGACGCGGACAACGACATCGCCTTCTTCCTCAAGGGCAGGCCCTACGGGACGCTGCCCGAGGCTTGGAGGAGCGGCTACTACTTCGCAGGCTGGAGCACGGGGAGCGCCATCCTCAAGCCGACGGACGTAGCGAGCGGGAAGCTCACCGTCACGGCGACGTGGA
>JAFZAM010000043.1 GCA_017557265.1 Oscillospiraceae bacterium
CCGCGGGTGCAGGGGTCGCCCGGCCCGAAGAGGGTATCGCTGTAGCCGGTGGTGATGCCCTTCTCGACGGCCCAGAGGACCGCGTCGTAGTAGAAGGCGCCCTCGACGACGTCGGTGAAGGCATTCTCGGCGGCGGCGGCGGGCTTGTCGAACGCGCGCCACATGAAGGTCACGACCTGATCGCGCGTGCAGGGCTCGTCGGGCTTGAACTCGGTCTCGCTGACGCCGGTGGTTATGCCCTTCTCGACGGCCCAGAGGACCGCGTCATAGTAGAAGGCGCCCTCGGCGACGTCGGTGAACGGATTGGAGCCCTCGGCGGCGGGCTTGCCGGCCGCGCGCCAGAGGAAGGTCACGACCTGACCGCGGGTGCAGGGTTCGTCGGGCTTAAACTCGGTCGCGGTCGCGCCGTTGGTGACTTCCTTCTCGACGGCCCAGGCGACGGCCTCGGTGTAGTACTGTCCGTCGGGGACGTCGGTGAACGGGGACTCGGCGGGCACCTCGTCGATGACGAGGGTGCCGTCCTTCTCGCTGACGGTGAAGAGGCGCTCATACCAGGCGTCGTTCTTGACGGAGTGGAAGCTCACGACGAAGGGCTCGGCGAGCTTGTCGACGATGCTCTCGGGCTTGCCGGCCTCGGCCATCCACCTGACGGGGAGCTCGAATACGCGCTCGGCGACGGCTATGGTCTCGGTGCCCTCGGCGATCTCGGAGGCTCTGCCGACGTAGGCGCCGTCGAAGGAATCGCTGCCCATGGCGAGGACAAGCGTGGTCTTATAGCCGTTGGAGTTCGGGCCGCCGGCGGTGTCGAGGGTCGCTCCGGCGACCTTGAACATCTTGACGTTGTTGGTGACGGCGAGCTCGACGGAGGCATTGTAGTCGTCGGTCACGAGGGTCTTCGCCTCGCGGTCGAGCGTCAGCTGGCGCGGATAGAAGGCGCGCTCGAGGGAGTTCTCGCCGGCGAGATAGCCCTCATACTTGCTGTTGGAGATGGCGACGACGGGGACGACCGTCTCGTCGGGGGCGACGGAGACGCGGAACTCGAGCTTGCCGTCGGCGTTCTCGGTCGCGGCGATCCAGTTATTCGTAGCGTCGCCGTTTTCGACGGCCTGCTCGTAGGTGCCCTTGAAGATGTACTTATAGCCCGTGCCGGAGAGCGCGAAGACTATGAACTCGCCGTTCTCGTCGGCGACGAGGGAGGCGGAAACGGCCTTGAACATATTGAGGTTGTTCGTTATCGCGAGCTCGATCGCCTCGCCCGCGGGAGCCTCGCCCGCGCCGGCTATCTTATCCTCGGCGGGGACGGCGAGATAATACTGCTCCTTGGTGGTCGTGCCGTCGGCGGCCTTGATGGGCGCGACGGGGAGCGCCTTGCCGCAGCTGGTCTTCGGCAGGGTGATGTCGAAGGAGCCGTCCTCGGCGAACTCGACGTCCTTCGTGAGCTCGGCCTCGTCTACGGCGCCCCAGTGGATGCCGTTATAGACGGTCTTGTTCTTCGGGACGTAGTGGATGACGACGTCGTCGCCGTCGAGAGCGCACGTCGTGCCCTCCTGCGGGGCGAACATGCCGAAGGCGGAGCCGTCGGCCTTGATAAAGGTGACTTCGTCGCCGTCGTAGTCGAAGGCGTCGGCCGCGAGCGCGGGTACGCAGAGCGCCGCGAGCATGACGACCGCGAGCACGAGCGCGAGAAGTCTGCGGGTCTTTTTCATTTCATTTCCTCCTTATATATCGTCTCCATGCGGAGATGTCATACGTTTTCGGTCTCGCCGGAGACGTCCTCGAGCGTTCCGAGCTCGCGAGCGGTCTCGACGAGGTCCGCTATGCGGCGGTTCCCCGTCCCGAGGGGGCAGCCCGCGTATATGACGCGGCGGCACTTTTTGAGAAGCTCCAGCGCGCGCTCAAAGGCGGCGTCGCTTATGCGCTCGAAGGGCTTTTCCGTGACGACCTCGGCCGCGAGAGCCTTGGCGACCTGACAGTCGAGGTCGTTTTCGAAGATGATCCCCGCGTAAAACGGCACGTCCTCCTTCTGCAGGCGGCGGAAGACGCTTATCCCGCTCCCGCAGCCGGAGATGACGAAGGTCTCGGGCTCGCCCGCGGGCGGCGGGAGCTCGACGGAGCCGAAGGCTATGTTGAAGCTGCCCTTTTCTATGCCGTAGAGCTCGTTTATTATCTCCTCGCGGAATATCTCCTCGGGCGTGCCGAAGTTGGAGATGACCTCGCCCTTGACGCACATTATCCTGTCGGATATCTTCTGCGCGAGGTCAATTTCGTGCAGGCTCATGATGACCGTGATGCCCTTTTCCTTCGCCATCGAGCGAAGTATCGAGAGCAGCTCGAGCTTGTGGCGTATATCCAGGAAGGAGGTCGGCTCGTCCAGGACGATGATCTCCGGCTCCTGGCAGATGGCGCGCGCGAGCAGGACTCGCTGCCGCTGCCCGTCGCTTATGGCGGAAAAGTCCCGCTCCGCGAGCTCGGAAGCGTGCACGCGCTCCATCGCGGCGCGGACCTTCTCCTTGTCCTCGGGCCCGAGCAGACCGAGCGTGTTCGTGTAGGGGTAGCGCCCCGTCGCGACGACGTCCCAGCAGGTCAGCAGCTCGCCCTTTATCCGCTCGGTCAGCACGACCGCGAGCAGGCGCGAGAGCTCCTTGTACGTCATGGCGTTTACCGAGGCGTCGGCAATATAGCTGTCGCCCTTTATCGTGGCGAGGTGCTTGGTTATGGATTTGAGTATCGTCGACTTGCCGGAGCCGTTGGGCCCGATGAGGGTCAGTATCTCCCCGGCGCGGACGTTTATCTCGATGTCGTGTATGAGGGCCTTGCCGTTATAGCCGACGGAGAGGTCGGAGGTGCGGAAATAGAATTCTCCCATCTTCCCGCCTCCTAAGATCTCTGTCCGTGGCGCCGGATGAGCATCGCGATGACGACCGGCGCGCCGAAGAGCGCCGTGACCGTGCTTATCGAGAGCTCGACCGGGGCGAACGCCGTCCTCGCTATGTAGTCGCAGAAGAGGCAGAAGACGCCCCCTCCGAGAAACGACGCCGGTATGACGAGGATGGGCTTGGCCGTCTTGAGCATCATCTTTATAAGATGCGGGACGGCGATGCCGACGAAGGATATCGGCCCCGCGAAGGCCGTCACGCAGCCGGCGAGCAGGCTCGACATGAGAATGAGCAGGACGCGGAAGCGCTTGACGTTGACGCCCATGCTCTGCGCGTAGGATTCGCCCATCTGAAACGCGCTTATGGGCTTCGACATGAAGAAGACCAGCACGAAGCAGACGAGGACGACTATGACGAAAAACCTGACGTCGGCCCACGTCGTGCCGGAAAAGCGGCCCTGCGACCAGCCGTGGAGGTTTACTATGTCGGAGTCCTTGGCGAAGGTTATGAGAAACTCGGTTATCGCCGAGCAGATATAGCTTATCATGATGCCGGCCACGAGCAGCATCGACATCTGCTTTATGCTCCGAGCGGCGAGCAGGACGAAGCCCATGGCGATGAGCGCGCCCGCGAACGCCGCGAGCACCATCATCCACGAGGTCACGTAGTTGACGTAGCGCAGGAGGACTATCATGACTATCGCGACGAAGAGCTTCGAGCCCGAGGATATGCCGAGGACGAAGGGGCCCGCTATGGGGTTTGAGAAGAACGTCTGCATCAGAAAGCCCGAGAGCGCGAGCCCTCCGCCGAGAACGGCGGCGGCTATGATGCGCGGCAGGCGGAGCTTCCAGACGATGTTGTACTCCGTCTCGTCGCCGGCGCGCGCGAAGATTATCCTCGCTATGTTGCCGACGGAGATATGCACGCTGCCCGTGTTTATGTTCCAGACAGTCAGCACCGCGAACGCCGCCGCGAGGACGACGAAGACCGCCGTGTAGCGGACGCGGGCGAGGCCCTTTTCCCGTTTCGTTCCGCTCATGCGCCCGCCTCCTCGGGGCGGAAGAGATCCTCCTTGAGGCGGAAGAGATATTCAAGGTCGCTCCCGTCGGAGGCGCCCGTGAAGATCGCGTTCATCTCCTCGATGATCGAGCCCATCCTGTCGGTCTGCTGGAACATGCTCTCCGTCGTGCACCAGGCGTTGCCCTCCCTGACGGCCTTGAAGTCCGTGAGGACGGGGCTTAGAGAGAGCAGGTCGTCGAGCGAGGTGAGCTGGTTTACTATCGAGCAGTTATAGATGATAAAGTCGGCGTTTACGGCCTCGGCGTAGAAGCTCTCCATGCTCATGTTTATCGTGCTGAGCTTGCTGTCGTCGTCGAGCCCGAGATTTTTGAAGATATACTCCCCGCCCGCAATGCGTATCATCGCGGGGACGTAGCCGTCGGTCTTGTAGGTGACGACGCTGCCGCTCGAATTGACGTAGAAGAAGGCGACGGTCTTGCCCGTGCCCTCGAGGGCCTCGAGCGCGCGGACCTTGTCCTGCTGCTCGGCGAACTTCGCCCCGGCCTCGGCCTCCTTGTCGAAGAGCGCGCCGTAGACCTTTATCCACTCGGTGCGTCCGAGCGGGTGCTCCTCGTAGCTCGAGCGCTCTATTATCGTCGGGATGCCGACCTCGATGAGCTTCTCGCGCACGTCGGGATTGTGCAGTATCATCGTCGACTGAATGGAGAGGCCGCACTTGCCGTCGAGCAGCTGCTCGTAGTCGGGGGCGTTGTACTTGCCGGCGTAGATGAGCTCGCCGCTCTCGAGCGCCCTCGTCGCGCTCTCGACGTACCAGTCGCGCGTGCCGACGAAGCGCAGCGAGCCGAGCGCGTCGATGGCGTCTATGAGCGACATGGCCGACGTCGCGGTCAGATAGACGTTTTTGATCGGCCGCGTGAGGACGACGACGTCCTTATCCAGCCCCGCGGGGACGGAGCCGCCCTCGGGGACGATGAGTATTTTGTCGCTGTTGACGAGGTCGATGTATTCGTAGCCGCCCTCGTATTTGTAGATGGCGAACTGGTCGGCGTAGGCGAGCTCGACCGTGCTCTCATACGTCAGGCCGTCGATGACGGGCGCGTTCGGGTCGGACGGCGCGGCAGGCGGCA
>JAFZAM010000044.1 GCA_017557265.1 Oscillospiraceae bacterium
CCGCATCCGCATCGCCTGCGCCGCCTTCGCGGTGCTCATCGCGGCGGCGTACGCCGTGGCGGGCCTGAGCGGCGCGCAGGGCGCGGCGAGGATATACGTCATGATCCCCTATATCGCGCTCGCGATACCCGTCGCCTTCATGATAGCGGGCCTCTTCTATGCGATACCCTTCGCGCGGAAGATGACGCCCGTCCAGTTTAAGCGCGGCTTCGCGCGCATGAAGAAGGCCTCGTGGTTCGCGCTCGGGCTCGAGATACTCTGCGAGGTCATCGAGATATTCTTCACGGCCCTCGTCTGCAAAAAGGGCGAGCGCTCGGGCGAGCTGGTGTTCATAGGCTGCATGGCGCTCGCCATCGTGCTGACGACGGTGTTCATCTCGTTCCAGAAGAGGATACCGCTCCGGAGCACGGAGGAGAAGACGGAGGAGGACGAAAATGAGGCTGGATAAGTACCTGAAGGTCTCGCGGCTCATAAAGCGCCGCACCGTCGCCAACGAAGCCTGCGACGCTGGTCTCGTCGCCGTCAACGGAAGGACGGCGCGGGCGTCTCTGGAGATAAAGCCCGGCGACGTCATCGAGCTCACGCTCGGACAGAGAAAAACGAAAGTGGAGGTCGTCTCGGTCGCCGAGAACGCCCGCAAGGACGACGCTCCCGCGATGTATAAGGAAGTCTGAACGCGCTTCGGAAGGGAGCGCGCAGGGAAGGAAGGAACGTTATGGCATATCAGCTCAAGCCCATATCCGTCCGCGTGGCGGCGATGCGCAAAAAGTACCGGGAGACCAAGCCGGAGATCTGCATCGCGCGCTACAAGCTCATCACCGAATACTACACCGACCCCGAGAACGCCAAGCAGACAGGCATACTCCGCAGAGCCAAGTGCCTGCGGCACATCCTGACGAACATCCCCATCCGCATAGACGACGGGGAGGTCATCGTCGGTGCGCAGTCGGCGAAGTACCGCGCCGCCGCGCTGTACCCGGAAAACAGCGTCAACTGGCTCAAGGACGAGATAGAGAGCCGCTTCATCTCGACCCGCGAGATAGACCCCTACATCATCTCCGAGGAGGACAGAAAGTACGTCCTCGACACCATCGGCTACTGGCAGCACGAGTGCCAGTCGGCGAAGACCGACGCCGCCATGCCGGACGGGTTCATGCCCCATACGCGCAACGGCGTGAGCATGTTCGGAGCCTCCGACAACACCCAGAGCCCCGTCGGGCACTTCTGCGCGGGCTACAAGGTCGCCATGCACAAGGGCTTCGGCGCCATCCGCGAGGAGGCGCTCGAAAAGATGAAGGCCCTTGAAGACAACGGAATCTACGGGACCAGCGTCGATCAGTATAATTTCTACAGAGCCGTCTCCATCGTCTGCGAGGGCATCATAACGCTCACCAAGCGCTACGCCGCGCTCGCCGCCGAGAAGGCCGCAGCGGAGACCGATCCCGTCCGCAAAGCCGAGCTCGAGATGATGGCCGACGGACTTGACTGGTGCGTCGAGAAGCCCTGCCGGACTTTCTACGAGGCCGCCCAGACCATGTTCATGTACCAGACGGCGATGTGCCTCGACGCCTGCATGCACGGGATAAGCTTCGGCCGCGTCGACCAGTACCTCGGCGAGTACTACGAGGCGGATATCGCCGCCGGGCGCATAACGCCCGAGTACGCGCAGGAGATAATGGACCTTCTCTACCTCAAGGTCGCCGAGATGAACAAGCCCTGGAGCTACGGCGCTACGCAGTCCAACCCCGGCTACACCTCCGGCCAGCTCATGACGATGGGCGGCGTGGACAAGGACGGCAACGACGCCTCCAACGCCGTGACCTTCATGATGCTGCAGGCCTCCGGCCGCCTGCTCCTGCACGATCCCCCGCAGGCGCTGAGGATACACAAGAACACCCCGCCCGAGCTCTGGGAGGCCGCCATCGAGACGACCAAGAGAGCCGGCGGCGTGCCGACCTTTGAAAACGACGACGTCATAATCCCGGCGCTGATGAGCCGCGGCCTCTCGCTCGAGAGCGCGCGCAACTATACGCTCATCGGCTGCGTCGAGCCCTCCGGCTGCGGCGACGAATGGCCCGCCTGCGGCGGCACCGGCACCGAGAGCTACTGGAACATGGCAAACGCCCTCGTCCTCGCCATAAATAACGGCATAAATCCCATGCCCGGGCGCTACGGCCAGCCGCCCTCAGAGGTCCCCGTCGGCCTTGAGACGGGCTATCTCGGCGACATGAAGACCTTCGACGACGTGCTCGAAGCCTACAAAAAGCAGGTCAAGTTCTTCGTCCGCTGGCACGCCAACTGCATAAACTGCTTCGAGTACGTCGCCCGCGAAAACCTGCCGCTCCCGCTCGCGTCCTGCACGATAGAGGGCTGCATGGAAAAGGGCATGGACGTCATGTACGGCGGCGCGAAATATAATTCCACCGGCATCGCCGGCATCGCCATCGGCAACGTCGCCGACAGCCTGCAGATGATAAAGCACCTCGTCTACGACACGAAGCGCTGCACCGGCGCGGAGCTTCTCGACGCGCTCCTTAAAAACTGGGAGGGCTACGAGGACCTGCACGACTACATCGTCAACGAGGCCCCGCACTACGGCAACGGCGATCCCGAGGCGGACAAGTACGCCGCCTGGGCCGCCAAGCTCTTCGCCGACGAGGTCAACTCCGTCACCGGCCCGCGCGGGCGCTTTTCCGCGGGGCTCTATCCCGTCACGACGAACGTCATCTTCGGCCGCATGACCATAGCCACGCCCGACGGCCGCCGCCGCGGCGAGCCGCTCTCCGACGGCATCTCCGCCGTTCAGGGCATGGACACCTCCGGCCCGACCGCGATACTTCACTCGGTATCGAAGATAGTCCAGACCGACTACCCCAACGGCACGCTCTTCAACATGAAGTTCTCGCCCTCCTGCATGAACGGGGAGGACGGCGTCGTCAAGCTCTCGCAGCTTATGAAGACGTACTTCTCGATGGGCGGCATGGAG
>JAFZAM010000045.1 GCA_017557265.1 Oscillospiraceae bacterium
ACGGGCATTCGCATAGGCGTCGCCGCCGCGCGCGGGCTCGCCTGGGGTGCGGAAAAGCCCTGCTGCGGCGTATCCACGCTGGAGGCTATGGCCATGCCTCTCGCCTTCATGGACGGCGCGCTGATCTGCTGCGCGATGGACGCGCGGCGCTCGCAGATCTATAACGCGCTCTTTTCCGCCGAGGGCGGCGCGCTCGACAGGCTCGCGCCCGACCGGGCGATCTCGCTCGAGGAGCTCGGCGAAGAGCTTAAAAAGACCGAAAAAAGGGTAATAATTGTTGGAGACGGCGCGAAACTGTGCTATAATACCTTAAAGCTCGTATCTGCGAGGCTCGAGCTCGCCCCCGCGCCGCTTCTCATGCAGAGCGCGTACGGCGTGGCGCTCGCCGCCATGGACGAGGCGAGGCGCTTCGAGCCCGTCCCGAACTATCTGCGCAAGTCGCAGGCCGAGCGGGAGCGCGAGGCGCGTCTGGCGGCTGAAAAGAGATAATTCAAAATCCAATTTCATATATACAGGAGTGTGTGACTATGGCAGGCAGCGTTCACGTAATGGACCATCCTCTTATCCAGCATAAGCTCTCCGTCCTCAGGGACAAGAACACGAGCGTCAAGGAATTCCGCGAGCTCGTCAGCGAGATAGCGAGCCTCATGTGCTTCGAGGCGACGAGGGATATGCCCACGGAGGAGATAGAGATCGAGACCCCCGTCGGAACGGCGAAGGTCAAGCGCCTCGCCGGCAAGAAGATGGCGATAGTGCCCATCCTCCGCGCCGGCCTCGGCATGGTGGACGGCATCCTTCAGCTCGTGCCGAGCGCGAAGGTCGGCCACATCGGCCTTTACAGGAACCCCGAGACGCTCGAGCCCGTCGAGTATTACTGCAAGATGCCCAAGGACATAGCCGAGCGCGAGGTGTACGTCCTCGATCCCATGCTCGCCACCGGCGGCAGCGCGACGGCGGCCGTCAGCTTCCTTAAAAACTACGGCTGCAAGCATATAAAGCTCATGTGCATCATCGCCGCCCCCGAGGGCGTCAAGCGCATCTCGGAGGATCACCCCGACATCGACGTCTTCGTCGCGGCGGTCGACTCCCGCCTCAACGACCACGGATACATAGTCCCCGGCCTCGGCGACGCCGGCGACAGGATATTCGGAACGAAATAATCGAAACTCACCGACGGGCTTCTCTCGCTTCCCGCTCTCGCGGGCCGCGGGGGAAGCCCGAACGACGGATACGGGAACTCTCATGATAGACATTGCCGTCAAAGGCGTCACGAAAGCCTTTGAGATCGACAAAAAGATACTCGACGGCCTTTCCTTTGAGGTCAACTCCGGAGAGCGCGTGGGCCTGCTCGGCAAGAACGGCGCGGGCAAGACGACGCTCTTTCGCCTCATCGTGGGCGAGCTGGAGCCCGACGAGGGCGAGATCGTCGTCGGCACGGGCAGGCGCATCGGGCTCATCTCCCAGATACCCGTCTACCCAGCGGACTATACGACCGAGGACGTCCTGCTCTCGGCCCACGCCCGCGTATTCGAGCTCTCCTCGAAGCTCGAGAAGATGCGCGAGGCGATGGCCGCCGGGGAGAAGACCGACATGGCGCTCTACGACGCGCTCTCGGCCGAGTTCGAGGCTCTCGACGGCTGGAACGAGGAGGTCGAGCGCAACAAGGTCGCAAACGGCCTCGACATCCCGCCCGCCATGCGCGCGCAGCTCTTCTCATCCCTCTCCGGCGGAGAGAAGACGCGCGTCAACCTCGCGCGGCTCATCCTCGAGAAGACGGACATCCTCCTTCTCGACGAGCCGACCAACCACCTCGACATGAAGGCGACCCAGTGGCTCGAGGACTACCTCGAGCACTTCAGGGGGACCGTTCTGACCATCTCGCACGACCGCTATTTCCTCGACCGCGTCGTCTCGCGCATCGTCGAGATAAACGCCGGAAAGGCCGAGTTCTACGGCGGCAACTACAGCTTCTACGCCGTCGAGAAGCAGGCCCGCTATGAGGAGCAGCTCAAAAAGTGGGAGCAGGAATCCAAGGAGGTCAAGCGCCTCGAGGAGGCCGCCGCCCGCCTGCACCAGTGGGGCACCGGCAACGAGATGCTCATGAAAAAGTCCTTCGCCATCAAGTCCCGCGCCGAGCGCGTGCGTACGGTCGAGAGGCCGGACGTCGAAAAAAAGATACGCGGGACGATAGGGCAGAAGGAGTTCCGGGCCGACGAGCTCATGGTAGTCCGCGGCCTCACGAAGGGCTACGGCGGCCGCACGCTCTTTTCCGGCGTGGAGCTCCTCGTCAAGGGCGGCGAGCGCATCGCCGTCATCGGCGACAACGGGACGGGCAAATCGACGCTCATCGGCTGCCTTTTGGGGCTCGTCGACGCCGACGACGGCTTCGTAAAGCTCGGTCCCGCCGTCAAGGCGGCGTACCTGCCGCAGATAGTCCGCTTCGCCGACCCGCACCTGAGCGTGCTGGACACGGCCATGACCGAGGCCAAGTGGACCGCGCAGACCGCGCGCAACCGCCTCGGCGCGTTCAAATTCTCGGGCGAGGACGTGTTCAAGCCCGTTTCCGCCCTCTCGGGCGGGGAGCAGAGCCGACTGCGCCTCTGCATACTCATGAAGGACGACATCAACCTGCTCGTGCTCGACGAGCCGACGAACCACCTCGACATCGATTCGCGCGAATGGATGGAGGAGGCTCTCTCGGACTATGAGGAGGCTCTCCTCTTCGTCTCGCACGACAGATACTTTATCAGCCGCTTCGCGACCCGGATATGGGAGCTCGAGGGCGGCAGACTGACCGACTGGCCCTGCGGCTTCGAGGAGTACCGCGAGCGCAAGGAGCGCATGACGCGCGTCGAGCAGGTCGTGAAGACCGAAAAGCGCCGCGAGGCGAAAAAGGCCGCCCTGCCCTCGCGCGAAAAGCGGCTCGCGACGCTCGAAAAGCGCATCGCTACGGCCGAGGAGAAGCTCGCGCAGCTCGACGCCGACATCGAGGCGAACTCGACGGACTATGAAAAGCTGCAGGAGCTCTTCGAGGCGAAGACCGAGGCCGAGGCCGCGCTCGAGACGCTCTACGAGGAGTGGTCCGAGCTCTCGGAGGAGGAATAATGAAGCGCGATCTCACCGCGCCGTTTGTCGCGCTGGCCCTCGTGGTCGCCGCGCTGGTGCTCAAATTCGCCCTCGTGGGCTATTCGTTCACGGCGTATATCTGCGTCGCCGCGGCGGCCGTGCTGATAATCATGCACCTGCTCGTCCGCTTCGCGAAGAAGGGCTCGAAAAAGGCGAAGACCGCCGCGATAGTCATAGCGTGCCTGCTCGCCGCGGGTCTCGCCGTCTTCGCCGTGTCCGAGGCGTTCGTAGTCAAAAACGCGAAGACCGACGAGCGCGCCTACGGCATGAAATACGTCGTCGTCCTCGGCGCGGGCGTGAACGGGACGGCGCCGTCCCTGTCTCTCTACAACAGGCTCACCGCCGCGCTCGACTTTCTCGAAAAATCGCCGGATTCCGTCGCCGTCGTGAGCGGCGGTCAGGGCCCGGGCGAGCTCATCAGCGAGGCCGAGTGCATGCGCATCTGGCTCGTATCGAGGGGGGTCGCCCCCGAGCGCATCGTCATGGAGCCGAACGCGACCAATACGCGCGAAAATCTCGCCTTCTCCTTCGCCATCATCGCCGAGCGCGAGGGCGGCGAGGTCCCCGACACGGCCATCGTCTCGAGCGAGTACCATCTGCTGCGCGCGAAGATGCAGGCGACGAAGCTCGGTCAGGAGAACTGCGCCGGAGTCGCCGCGAAGACGACGCTCCCGGTGCTCCGCGTGAACTACTTCATCCGCGAGGCCTTCGGCGTCGCGTACGAGTTCGTGACGAGTTGAAATCTGCCCCGTCTTGTGTTAAAATCTCTTATTATCCTCTCACTTGATACCGGAGAATGAGCCATGCTGGAAAAGCTTCGCGACGTCGAGGAACGCTTTAGCAAAATTGAAGAAAAGATGGCGACGCCCGAGGTCTACAACGACCCCGCGGCGGTGGCGAAGCTTTCCCGCGAGCAGAAGGAGCTCGCCCCCGTCGTCGAGGCGTACCGCAGATATATCAAGCACGCCGCGGATATAGAGGCCGCGCGCGAACTGCTGTCCGACCCCGAGATGAAGGAGATGGCGGAGGAGGAGATCGAGGAGTCGACCCGCCTCATGGAGGAGACCGAGCGCGAGCTCAAGGTCCTGCTCCTGCCGCGCGACCCGAACGACTCGAAGAACGTCATCGTCGAGATACGCGGCGGCGTCGGCGGGGACGAATCCGCCCTTTTCGCCGCCGACCTTTTCCGCATGTACTCCATGTACGCCGAGCGCCGCCGCTGGAAGTGCGAGGTCACGAACGTCAACGAGACCGAGCTCGGCGGCATCAAGGAGGTCTGCTTCATCCTCGAGGGGGACGGAGCGTACTCCTATATGAAGTTCGAAAGCGGAGTCCACCGCGTCCAGCGCGTGCCGGACACGGAGGCGTCCGGCCGCATCCATACCTCGACCGTGACCGTCGCGGTCATGCCCGAGGCCGAGGAGGTCGAGTTCGAGATAAACCCCGCCGACCTCCAGATAGACACCTTCCGCTCCAGCGGAGCGGGAGGCCAGCACGTCAACAAGACCGAGAGCGCCATCCGCATAACGCACCTGCCGACGGGCGTCGTCGTCGAGTGCCAGGACGAGCGCAGCCAGCATAAAAACCGCGAGCGCGCCATGAAGATACTCCGCGCCAAGCTCTACGACGCGGAGCTCGAAAAGCAGAACGCCGCCATCGCCGCCGAGCGCCGCAGCCAGGTGGGGACGGGCATGCGCAACGAGCGCATCAGGACGTACAACTTCCCGCAGGGCCGCGTCACCGACCACCGCATCGGCCTTACGCTCTATAAGATAGACGCCATCATGAACGGCGACCTCGACGAGCTCATCGAGGCGCTCAGGACGGCCGACCAGGCGGAGCGCCTGAAGGCGTCGGGAATGGAAGGCGGGGAAGAGTGAAGACCGAACTTCTCTCCTGCGCGACGCGGGACGAGCGCGAGCGCTCGATAGACCGCGCGGTCGAGCTCCTCAGGGCGGGCGAACTCGTCGGCATCCCGACCGAGACGGTCTACGGCCTCGGAGCCGACGCCCTCGACGCCGCCGCCGTCGGAAAGATATTCGCCGCCAAGGGCCGCCCCGGCGACAACCCGCTGATAATCCACGTGACCGGCCCCGAAGCTCTCTTTGAATACTGCGCCGAGGTCCCCGAAAGGGCTCTCGCGCTCGCGGAGCGCTTCTGGCCCGGCCCGCTGACGATAGTCCTGCCGAGCAAAGGGAACGTCCCCCGCGAGGTGACCGCCGGGCTCGACACGATAGCCGTAAGATGCCCGGACAGCCCGCTGACCCTCGAGGTCATAGCGAGGCTCGGCGCGCCGATAGCGGCCCCGTCCGCCAACATATCCGGCCGCCCGAGCACGACCGAGGCCACGCACGTCATGGCCGACATGGGCGGTAAGATAGCCGCCGTGCTCGACGGAGGTCCCTGCCGCGTCGGCGTCGAATCGACGATAATTGACCTCTCCTGCGACCCGCCGAAGCTCCTCAGACCCGGCGGGATTACGCCGGAGCAGCTGCGCGAGTCCGGCCCGCTCGAGCTCGATCCCGCGGTCTACAGACTGCTCGGGCCCGACGAGAGGCCGCGCGCCCCCGGCATGAAATACAGGCACTACGCCCCGCGCGGCGAGGTGACGCTCGTCAAGGGCGAGGCCGCCGCAGCCGCGGAGTATATAAATTCCCGGCCCGCGCAGGAGAGGACGGCCGTCCTCTGCTTCGACGGGGAGCGCGAGCTCTACCGCGCCGCCGCCGTCGTCGAGATAGGCGCGGAGAAGGACTACGACACGCAGGCCGAACGCGTTTTCAACGCCCTGCGCGAGGTCGACAGCGAGGATATAGACTTCGTATACGCCCGCTGCCCGAAGCCGGACGGAGTCGGGCTCGCGGTCGTCAACCGTCTCGGCAAGGCCGCCGCGCATAGAGTCGTAGAGGTGTGAGCATGAAGATAATAGGCCTGACCGGCCCGACCGGCGCCGGAAAGACGACGGCGCTCCGAGTCCTCGAGGAGCTCGGCGCCGTCATAATAGACTGCGACGAGGTCTACCACGACCTGCTTGAAAACGACGCGGACATGCTCGCGGAGCTGCGCGAGAGCTTCCCGGAGGCCTTCGAGGGCGGCGCTTTCGAGCGCAAGAAGCTCGGCGCGGTCGTCTTCGCCTCGCCGGAGCGGCTCGAAAAGCTCAACGCGATAACCCACCAGTACGTCGACCGCGAGGTCTCGCGGATAATAGACGATTCCCGCAAAAAGGGCGCGCGCGCCGTCGCCATAGACGCGATAGCCCTCGTCGAGAGCGGGCTCGGAGCCAAGTGCGACGCGACCTGCGCCGTCGTCGCCCCGCTGAGAAGGCGGGTGCGCCGCCTGATGAAGCGCGAGGGCATCTCCGAGGAGTACGCGCGTAGCCGCATCGCCGCGCAGAAGCCCGCGCGGTGGTTTTCAAGACATACGGACATAACGCTCAGAAACGACGCAGACGAGGAGACCTTCCGCGCTCTGTGCCGCAGCGAATTTGAAGCTCTGCTCGGCGCGGAGCGGTAAGGATGATTAATATGGACAAGGCGATCTTTGAAAGACTCGAATCGAACGTGCGCTCCTACAGCAGGCATTTCCCGGCCGTCTTCACGAAGGCCAAGATGTCGAAGATGTACTCCACCGACGGCAGGGAGTACCTCGACTTCTTCAACGGCGCCGGCGCGCTCAACTACGGCCACAACAACGACTTCATCCGCGCCCGCATCGCGGACTATCTCCTCGGAGACGGGATAACCCACGGCCTCGACATGTTCACCGAGGCCAAGGGCGAGTTCTTCGAGGCGTTCGAGCATTACGTCATGCAGCCGGCGGGTCTCGAGTACAAGCTCCTCTCCTGCGCCCCGACGGGCACGAACGCCGTCGAGGCCGCGCTGAAGATGGCGCGCAAGACCAAGCACCGCCGCGGCGTCTTCGCCTCGCCGGAGCGGCTCGAAAAGCTCAACGC
>JAFZAM010000046.1 GCA_017557265.1 Oscillospiraceae bacterium
GGACAGCCTCGCCGCCGTCCGCGCCTTCCCGGGCGTGAAGGGCGTGTTCCACTGCTACTCCGGCTCGCTAGAGACTGCGCGCGAGCTGCTCGCGCTCGGCTGGCATATCTCCTTCACGGGCTCGATAACCTTCAAAAACGCCCGCAAGGCCCCCGAGATAGTCGCCGCGATACCGCGCGAGCGCATCATGATAGAGACGGACAGCCCCTACATGGCGCCGACGCCGTTTCGCGGCAGGCGCAACGACTCCTCTTACATTAAATATATATGCGAGGCGGCGGCGCGCTTCATGGGCGTTTCCGAGGAGGAGGCGGCGAAGATGACCCTCGAAAACGGAAAAAGGTTCTACGGCATAGAAAAAAACTGAAAATAGCCCGAAAAAAGTATTGACAATATCGAAGTCGTCTGTTATTCTGTCAGAGCGCCTTTTAGGGCGAAGGGGGAAATTTGCCCCCGATGTGCGATGAAGCGGGAGATTGCTCGGTCAGTGCCCGAGGTAACTTCCGCAGAGTATGTCCGATGATCGGGCGACTGAGATCTTCAGGCAGCGATATGCCCACCCGCACCCCCGGGAAGTATATCGCCGCGCTCAGGAGCGACCGGCCCTTGCCGGTCGGAACTTTTGAGGCGGAGTGATACGCACGGCTTCGTTGATTGAAAATTTCGCACGTATGAACACTCACCATACGAAGGAGGAAAACCCCAGTGGCTACCGCAAAGAAAATGATCCGCATCAGACTCAAGGCCTACGACCATCAGCTCATCGACCAGAGCGCCGAGAGGATAGTCGAGACCGCCAAGCGCACGGACGCGAAAGTTTCCGGCCCCATCCCTCTCCCCACCAAGAAGGAGGTCGTGACGATCCTCCGCGCCGTCCATAAGTATAAGGACAGCCGCGAGCAGTTCGAGCGCCGCACCCACAAGAGACTTATCGACATCCTTAACCCGACCCAGAAGACGATCGAAGCTCTCATGTCCCTCGAGCTTCCCGCCGGCGTCGAGATCGAGATAAAGCTCTGACGTCCCTTTGCGCGCGTCGCGCGCGCGATACAATTAAAAATGCCTGTCGTCCGCTGCTTGCGAGAGCGGACGGGGTCAAGTCGGAAGCCTCCGGCCGAATGCGAGCCATGCGATCCGACCAATAACCAAAGGAGGATATACCAATAATGAAGATGAAAAAGGCCATCATCGGAAAAAAGGTCGGCATGACCCAGATATTCGATGAGACGGGCAAGGTCATCCCGGTAACGGTCATCGAGGCCGGCCCCTGCCCGGTGGTACAGAAGAAGTCTCCCGACAAGGAAGGCTACACTGCGGTCCAGCTCGGCTTTGAGGAAGTTGAAGCCAAGAAGCTCTCCAAGCCGGAGAAGGGCCACCTGGAGAAGGCCGGAGTCGCCCTCTCCAAGCACCTGAAGGAATTCCGCCTCGAGAACTGCGAAGGTCTCGACGTCGGCGACGTCGTCAAGGCGGACATTTTCGCCGCCGGCGACAAGGTCGACGTGACCGGCATCAGCAGAGGTAAGGGCTACGCCGGCGTCATCAAGCGCTGGGGCGCCCAGAGGACCCCGACCAGCCACGGCGGCGGCCCGGTCCACAGGCACGCGGGCTCCATGGGCTCGAGCACCGATCCCTCCAGGATCTTCCCGGGCAAGATCGGCGCCGGTCACATGGGCGTCGAGCAGGTCACGGTCCAGAACCTTGACGTCGTCAAGGTCGACCCCGAGCTCAATCTCATCGCCGTTCGCGGCGCGATCCCCGGCCCGAAGGGCGGCATCGTGTACATCAAGAACACGGTGAAGAACATCACCAAGAAGCCAGGCGTTCAGACCGTAAGCACCAACCCGCAGAAGAAATCGGCCAAGAGAGCGTAAGGGAGGAGACTGACAATGCCTAAAGCCAAAGTTTTCAACATGGCCGGCGAGGAGCTCCGCGAGATCGAGCTTTCCGAGGCCGTGTTCGGGATAGAGCCCAACGAGGCCGTCCTGCACGAGAGCGTTAAGAACTATCTGGCCAATCAGCGCCAGGGGACGCAGAGCGCCCTGACCCGCGGCGAGGTCTCCGGAGGCGGCAGGAAGCCCTGGCGTCAGAAGGGAACGGGCCGCGCCCGCACCGGCAGCACCCGCGCTCCCAACTGGACCCACGGCGGTATCGCGTTCGCTCCCAAGCCCCGCAGCTACCGCTACTCGCTCAACAAGAAGGTCAAGCGCCTCGCCATGTGCAGCGCGCTGAGCGCCAAGGCGGCCGAGAACGCCGTCATCGTCGTGGAGGATCTCTCCATGGACGCCATCAAGACCAAGGACTTCGTCAAGTTCCTCGACGCCGTCAGCGCGAGCGGCAAGTCCCTCGTCGTGACCCCCGAGGTCCGCGAGAACGTCGTCAAGAGCGCCCGCAACATCCCCGGCGTGCAGACGACCATCTCCGGAGTCCTCTCGCCCTATGACATCCTCAACGCCGGCTGGTTCATCGTCGACGAGGCCGCGCTCCGCGAGATCGAGGAGGTTTATGCCTGATGAAGACATCGTATGACATCATTATAAAGCCCATCATCTCCGAGCAGTCGATGGAGGCGGTGGACCTCAAGAAGTACGCCTTCAAGGTCGACAGGAGAGCCAACAAGACCGAGATCAAGAAGGCCGTCGAGGAGATCTTCGGCGTCAAGGTCGAAAAGATCACCACGACCAACGTCCCCGGCAAGAAAAAGCGCCAGGGCCGTTATCCCGAAGGCAGCACTGCCTCGTGGAAAAAGGCCGTCGTCAAGCTCACCGACGACAGCAAGACCATAGAGTTCTTTGAAGGGATGGTGTGATGAATAATGTCCGTTAAGACCTACAAACCCATCACTCCTGCCAGAAGACACATGACCGTCTCCGGCTTCGACGGCGTGGATAAGAAGGCCCAGCCGGAAAAAAGCCTTGTTGAGATTCTCAAGAAGAACTCCGGCCGCAACAGCTACGGCAGGATCACCGTCCGCCATCGCGGCGGCGGCAACAGGCGCAAGTACAGGATCATCGACTTCAAGCGCGACAAGTTCGACGTCGAGGGTACCGTACAGCGCATAGAGTACGACCCCAACAGAAGCGCGTTCATCGCCCTCGTCGAGTACGCCGACGGCGAGAAGCGCTACATCCTCGCCCCGGTGGGCGTCGCCGCCGGCGACACGGTCATCTCCTCCGAGAAGGCCGACATCAAGCCGGGCAACACGCTCCCCATCTCCGCCATCCCCGTCGGTACGCTCATCCACAACGTTGAGCTCTATCCGGGCAAGGGCGGCCAGCTCGTCCGCAGCGCGGGCGGCGCGGCTCAGCTCATGGCGAAGGAGGGCAAGATGGCCCAGGTGAGGCTCCCCTCCGGCGAAGTCCGCTACGTCCGCATGAACTGCCTGGCCACGATAGGCCAGATCGGCAACCTCGATCACGAGAACATCTCCATCGGCAAGGCCGGCCGCAAGCGCCACATGGGCATCCGCCCGACGGTCCGCGGCTCCGTCATGAACCCGGTGGACCACCCCCACGGCGGCGGCGAGGGCAAGAGCCCGGTCGGCCGTCCCGGCCCTGGTACCCCCTGGGGTAAGCCGGCGCTCGGTTACACGACCCGCAAGACGAAGAACCAGACCGATA
>JAFZAM010000005.1 GCA_017557265.1 Oscillospiraceae bacterium
ACCGCCGAGCCTTCGGCCGCCCCCGAGCCCGAGCCTTCCGAAGAGCCCGCTCCCGAGTGCCCGCTCGAGGACGGAGTCTATAAGGCTCTGTTCAAGACCGACAGCGGAATGTTCCACGTCAACGAGGCCAATCACGACCTCGGCGAGCTGACCGTCAAGGACGGTCAGATGGTCATCCACGTCTCGCTTGTCTCCAAGAGCATCGTAAACCTGTTTTGCGGGCTCGCGGAGGACGCCAAGAAGGACGGAGCCGTTGTGCTCGAGCCGACCGTCGACGTCGTGACCTACGACGACGGCCTGAGCGACGAGGTCTACGGCTTCGACATCCCCGTCCCGTATCTGGACGAGGAGTTCGACCTTGCCCTCATCGGCACCAAGGGCGTCTGGTACGACCACAAGGTGAGCGTTTCGATACCCGAAGACTGAAGTCCTGCTGAATAAGGATCATTCGGCGGCGCGGCCCCGTATTTTCAACGAGACTGCGCCGCCGAACCCTTGTATTCAGAAATGAAAACTATCCGGGAGGAGGGAAGAGAGTGACCGTCAAGCTGACGCTCGCGGCGATAGCCGCCGGGTTTGTCATCGACTGCATAGTCGGGGACCCGGCCGTCCTGCCGCACCCCGTCGTGCTCATCGGCAAGCTCATATCCCTCCTCGAAAAGTTCCTGCGCAAGCGTTTTCCGAAGACGGACCGCGGCGAATTCGCCGCCGGGCTCGTCATGACGTATATCGTCGTCGTGCTCACCGGCGCGGTCGTTTTCGGAATACTGTTTGCGTGCCGCGTTATAAGTATCTGGCTGTACTTCGCCGTCTGCTGCGTCATGTGCTGGCAGATACTCGCCGCGCGCTGCCTGCGCGACGAGGCGAAGAAGGTCGTCGACGCGCTCGAGCGGGAGGGTCTTCCCGCGGCGCGGCGGCAGGTCGGCATGCTGGTCGGCAGAGACACTGAGGAGCTCTCGGAGGAAGAGGTCGTCAAGGCGGCGGTCGAGACCGTCGCGGAGAACACGACGGACGGCGTCGTGGCCCCTCTTTTCTGGATGCTGCTCGGCGGCCCCGTCGGCGGCTTCATGTACAAGGCCGTCAACACCATGGACTCCATGGTCGGCTACAAGAACGACAGATACATGTATTTCGGCAGATTCGCCGCGAAGTTCGACGACGTCGTGAACTTCATCCCCGCGCGCATTGCCGCCCTTTTCATGACGGCCGCGGCGGGCATACTCGGATTTGATGCAAAGAACGCCGCCCGCATCTGGCGGCGCGACGGGAGGAATTCTCCCAGTCCCAACTCCGCGCAGACGGAAGCCGCATGCGCGGGCGCTCTGCATATAAGGCTCGGCGGGGACGCCAGCTATTTCGGAGAGCTGCATCACAAGCCGACGCAGGGCGATCCCGACCGGGAAGTCGTCCGCGGCGACGTGAAAAACGCCTCGCGGCTCATGTACGGCGCGAGCGTCATCACTCTCGTAGTGTTCGAGGCGATAGGCCTGCTCGGCGCGTTTTTCGGAGGCATGCCATGGTGGTAAACGGAAAGTACACCCACGGCGGGGACGTATATTCCCGCGAGGTCTCTCTCGACTTTTCCGCCAACGTCAACCCCTTCGGCACGCCGGAAAAGGTCGTCTCAGCGATAGCCGAAGCGGCTCGCGGGCTCTCGGCCTATCCCGACCCGTACTGCGCCCCGCTCCGGCAAAAGCTCGCCGCGACGCTCGGCGTTTCGCCTCAAAACATCGTCTGCGGCAACGGCGCCGCCGAGCTCATCTATCAGTTCGCGGCCGCCCTCAGACCGCGCCGGACGCTGCTCCCGACGCCGTCGTTTTCCGACTACGAGAGCGCGCTGACCGCGGCGGGCCTCCGGGCGGAGCACTACGAGCTTCGACGCGAAAACGGCTTCGAGGTAACGCGCGATATTATAAACAAAATAGACCCGGACACGGACCTCGTCATGCTCTGCAGCCCGAACAATCCGACCGGACGCTGCATAGAGCGCGGGCTCCTGCTCGATATCCTCGCGCGCTGCCGCAAGACGGGGACGTGGCTGTTTCTCGACGAGTGCTTCCTTGAGCTGACGGACGCGGACAAGGCCTTCTCGCTGACGCCGTACCTGCGCGAAAACGACCGCGTTTTCCTCCTGCGCGCCTTCACGAAGGCCTACGGCATGGCCGGCGCGCGCCTCGGGTACGCGGTGTGCAAAAACGCCGCAATGCTCGACGCGATATGCGCCGTCTCGCAGCCGTGGAACGTCTCGACGCTGGCGCAGGCGGCGGGGCTCGCCGCGCTCGACTGCCCGGAGTGGCCGGAAAAGGCGCGCGAGCTTTTTAAGACCGAAAAGCCCTATCTCATGAGCGAGCTTAAAAAGCTCGGCATATCCGTTCTGCCCGGAGACGCGAACTATCTCATGCTCTCCGGCGAGCCGGGTCTTTGCGAGGCCCTCGCGGAAAAAGGCATACTCGTACGCAGCTGCGCGAACTACCGCGGTCTGACGGACGGCGACCTGAGGATAGCGGTGCGCACGCGCCGCGAGAACGAGGCGCTCATCAGAGCGATCGGGGAGATAAAACATGCATGAAACGGGAATAGAGCCCTACTACGTCATGAAGGACGGCAAGAAGCTCCGCTTCGGCTACACGACGGGGACCTGCGCCTCGGCGGCCGCCAAGGCGGCGACGATGATGCTCCTGACGGGGAAGACCCCGCCGTCCGTCAGGCTCATGACGCCCAAGGGCATAGAGCTCGACCTCGAGGTGCTCGAGCCCGAATATAAGGACGGCGCCGCCTCCTGCGCGATAAAAAAGTTCAGCGGCGACGATCCGGACGTGACCGACGGCGTGCTCGTCTACGCCGAGGCAAAGCTCCGGAGCGAGCCCGGCGTCGGAGTCGACGGGGGCGTCGGCGTCGGCCGCGTGACTAAGCCGGGGCTCAAGCAGCCCATAGGAGCCGCGGCGATAAACCCCGTCCCCATGGAGATGATACGCCGCGCGGCCGAGGAGGCCATGGACGACTGCGGCGCGACCGTCGGAATTGACGTGACCATCTCCATCCCCGCGGGCGTGGAGCTCGCGAAAAAGACGTTCAATCCCCGACTCGGCATCGTGGGCGGCATCTCCGTCCTCGGGACGAGCGGGATAGTCGAGCCCATGAGCGAGGAGGCGCTCCTCGCGAGCATCGAGCTCGAGGTCAGGCAGAAGCGCGCGCTCGGCACGAAGCGCGTGATAATCACTCCGGGAAACTACGGCGCGGATTTCGCAAACGCCGTCTGCGCCATTCCCGAGAGCGACCTCGTAAAATGCTCCAACTTCGTCGGCAAGGTCGTCGACATGGCGGCCAACGAGGGCTTTGAAGAGATACTCCTCATAGGACACATAGGTAAGCTGATCAAGGTCTCCGGCGGCGTCATGAACACCCATTCCCGCGAGGCCGACTGCCGCGCCGAGCTAATGGCCGTCGCTGCCATACGCGCCGGAGCGGACGCGGAGCTCGCGAGAAAGATCCTCGAGTGCGTCACGACCGACGAGATGCTACGCGTTATAAAAGAAGCCGGCCTGCTCGAAAAAACGATGGCCGCGGTGGAGGAAAAGATAGATTTCTATCTGAAAAACCGCGTCCGCGACAAGTGCGTCGTCGGCACGATAGTCTTCTCCGAGGAATACGGGGCACTCTGCACGACCGGTCCCGCCGGAGCGTGGCTCGAGGAAATGAGAAAGAGAGAAATAAGCGAATGAAAGGCGTTTTATACGGCGTGGGCGTAGGCCCCGGCGACCCGGAGCTCCTGACGCTCAAGGCGGCGCGTCTCATCAGGGAGTGCGACGTGATAGCCGTTCCGCATAAGGAAAAGGACAAGTGCTTCGCGCTGCGCATCGCGGCGGGAGCCGTGCCCGAAATAGACGAAAAGCCGATACTGGAGATCGACATGCCCATGACGCGCGACATGGCGGTCAGGGAAAAGGCGTACGAGGCAGGGGCAGGGAAGCTCGCCGCCGAGCTCGAGGCTGGGAGGACCGTCGTCTTTCTGACCCTCGGCGACCCGACCGTGTACTCGACCTACGGGTACCTCCATGAGCGCCTCGCCGCCCTCGGCTACGACGCGCGGCTCGTACCGGGCGTGACGTCGTTCTGCGCGGCGGCTGCGGCTCTCGGCGTGCCTCTCTGCGAGGACGCGGAGGAGCTGCACGTTATCCCCGGCGGGAGAAAGAACGCCGGCGAGACTCTCGGCTATCCCGGGAGCAAGGTCTTCATGAAGGGCAGCGTCCCCGAGCTCGTCGAGGCCGCCCGGAAAGAGAACGTGACGCTCCGCTGCGCGGAAAACTGCGGCACGGAGGACGAAAAGCTCTATCGCGATACGAAGGAGATTCCCGGCGACCCCGGATACTATACGGTCATAATCGCAAAGGAGGATAAGAAATGATACATTTTGTCGGAGCGGGCTGCGGAGCGACCGATCTCATAACCGTCCGCGGGAAAAAGCTCCTCGAGGAGGCCGACGTCATAATCTACGCGGGCTCTCTCGTCAATCCCGAATTGCTCTCATATAAAAAAGACGGCTGCGCCGTCTACGACAGCGCGAAGATGACGCTCGAGGAGGTCCTCGAGGTCATGTTCGACGCCGAGGCGAAGGGCCTCACGACCGTCCGCCTGCACACGGGCGACCCCTGCCTCTACGGCGCCATACGCGAGCAGATGGACGTGCTCGACGAGAAGGGGATAGCCTACGACTACTGCCCGGGCGTCAGCGCGTTCAGCGGCGCCGCCGCGGCCCTCAAGATGGAATACACGCTCCCGGATATATCCCAGAGCGTCGTTATAACCCGCATGGCGGGCAGGACGCCCGTCCCCGAGCGCGAGAGTATCCGCTCATTCGCGGCCCACGGCGCGACGATGGTGCTCTTCCTCTCGTCCGGCCTGCTCGAGGCCGTGACGCGCGAGCTCGTCGCGGGCGGCTATAAGGAGGACACCCCCGCCGCCATAGTCTACAAGGCCAGCTGGCCCGACGAGAGATCTTATATCTGCACTGTCGGGACGCTCGCCGAGTGCGCGAGGACCAACAACGTCACCAAGACCGCGCTCATCATCGTCGGCGACGCCGTCTCCCAGAGCGGGTACAGGCGCTCCGACCTCTATAACCCGAACTTCACGACGGAGTTCCGTCAGGCGAAGACCGAATGAAGATAAGGCTCATATCCTACTCGAAAAGAGGCCGCGACACGGCCCGGGATATAGCCGCGGCGCTCGAAGCCGAGGGGCACGAGTGCCGGCGCTTCGCCCTGCCGAAGTACCTTTCAGACGGCGACGAGCCGCTGACCGTGAGCTGCTCCGAGTGGGCGGGCGAGGGCTTTATGGAAGCCGACGCGCTCGTCTTCTGCTGCGCGGCGGGCATAGCCGTGCGCGCCATCGCGCCGTGGGTCAAGGACAAGACGACAGACCCCGCCGTCGTCGTGACGGACGAGAAGGGGATCTTCGCCGTCCCCGTCCTCTCCGGGCACATAGGCGGAGCCAACGAGCTCGCCGTCGAGATAGCGCGCGTCACGGGCGGCACGCCCGTAGTCACGACCGCGACCGACGTAAACGGCCTTTTCGCCGTCGACGTCTTCGCAGAGAAAAACGGCCTTTATATAACGGACATGAAGCTCGCCAAGGAGGTCTCCGCGGCGCTCGTCGCGGGAAAGAAGGTCGCCTTCCGCTCGGATATCCCGTGGAAGGGCGAGCTTCCGGCCTGCCTGTCGGAGGAGCCGCAGGATATAGGCGTATACGTGTCCGCGAAGGATGGCCCGGAGCCCTTCGAAAAGACGCTCAGGCTCGTTCCGAGGCGCTTCGCCGCGGGCGTCGGCTGCCGCAGGGGAAAGCCGGAGGAGGACCTTGAAAGGTTCGTTTCGGCGCGGCTCAAAGAGTGCGGCGTCTCGCCGCGCGAGCTCCGCTGCATAGCGAGCATAGACATCAAAAAGGACGAGCAGGGGCTCATCGCCCTCGCTGAAAAGCTCGGAGTGCCGTTCGTGACGTACTCCGCGGAGGAGCTCATGAGAGTGCCGGGCGAGTTCACAACGTCCGAATTCGTAAGATCGCAGACGGGAGTCGATTCCGTGTGCGAGCGCGCCGCGGTCAGAGCCGCGTGCGGGAAGCTTAAAGTAAAGAAACAAGCGGCGGACGGCATGACGTTCGCTCTCGCAGAATATGAGGAGGCGCTTAGATTTGAGTAAGTTATACGTAGTCGGGATAGGCCCCGGCAGCTATGAGAACATGACCGTCCGCGCGCAGCAGGCTCTCGCCGCGAGCGACGTCATCGTCGGCTACACGGTGTACGTCGACCTCGTCAAGGACCATTTCGCGGACAAGGAGTTCTTCACGACCGGCATGCGCAAGGAGACCGACCGCGTCGCGCAGGCGCTGGAGATCGCCGCCGGCGGGAAGACCGTCGCCATCGTGTGCAGCGGCGACGCCGGCGTCTACGGCATGAGCGGCCTTGCCGAGGAGATGGCCGTCAAATACCCCGGAGTCGAGATCGAGACCGTTCCCGGCGTGTCCGCCATGCTGAGCGGAGCCGCCGTGCTCGGCGCCGCGCTGATGCACGATTTCGCCGTCATAAGCCTCAGCGACCTCATGACGCCGTGGGAGAAGATAGCCAAGCGCCTCGACTGCGCCGCAGCGGCGGATTTCGTCATCTGCCTTTATAATCCCTCCAGCCACAAGCGCAGCGACTACCTTCAGAAAGCCTGCGACATCGTCCTCAGACACGCCTCGCCCGAGACCGTCTGCGGCATAGCCAAAAACATAGGCCGCGAGGGCGAGAGCGGGTCCGTGCTGACTCTTAAGGAGCTGCGCGACACGCAGGTCGACATGTTCTCGACGGTATTCATCGGCAATTCGCAGACGAAAGTCATAAACGGCAAGATGGTGACCCCCAGAGGGTACGTTCATGAATGACGTCATCCTGTTCGCCGGGACGACGGAGGGCAGGCGCATAGCCGAGGCTCTCCGCGGCAAAAACGTCACGGCGCACGTCAGCGTCGCGACGGAATACGGCGAGACGCTCATCGACGCCTCCAACAACGTCCGAGTCATGCACGGGCGCAAGGACGCCGCGCAGATAGCCTCGCTCATAGCCGAGACGGGGGCGTCCCTCGTCATCGACGCGACCCACCCCTACGCCGACCACGTCACGCAGACGCTTCGCAAGGTCTGCGCCGAGACGGGGACGGAGTATCTGCGCGTCCTGCGCGGCGAGGACAGGGAGTACGACGAGGGCTGCGTCTTCGTCGCCGATACGGACGAGGCTGTCGCATTCCTCAACAAGACCGAGGGCAATATCTTTCTCACCGTCGGGAGCAAGGAGCTCCCGCGCTACGCGGAGATAGTAAACGCGAAGGAGCGCGTCTTCGCGCGCATACTGTCGCTTCCCGAGGCCATGGAGCAGGCCGTCAGGCTCGGCTTCGTCGGGTCGCACCTCATCGCCATGCAGGGCCCCTTCAGCGAGGAGATAAACGCCGCCATGCTCGATATGACCGGCGCGCGCTACCTCGTAACGAAGGACACCGGCGCGACGGGCGGCTTCCCCGAGAAGATACGCGCCGCGAGATCGCGCGGCGTGACCCCCGTAGTCGTGCGCCGTCCTCTCGCCGAGGAGGGCGTGAGCGTCTCCGAGTGCCTTTCCATGCTCGCGGAGAGGTTCGGCTTCGCCGCCGAAAAGAAGGTCACCGTACTCGGCGTCGGTGCGGGTAGCCCCGGCTCAATGACCGCCGACGCGGAGCGCGCCTGCGCGGGCGCCGACCTCATTATCGGGGCCAAGCGCCTTATCGAGTCGCTATCGCGCTTTCATAGGCCCTCGCGCGCGGCCATCATGCCCGACGAGATACACTCCATCATCGACGAGAGCTCCTGCGGGAACGTTGTCGTCGCCATGTCGGGCGACAGCGGGTTTTACAGCGGGACGAAGAACCTGCTCCCCGCGCTCGCGGGTTACGACACGACAGTGCTCCCCGGCATATCGTCTATACAGTATTTCTGCAGCCGCACCGGCGAATCGTGGGACGACGCCGTCCTCGCGAGCGCGCACGGCCGCGCCTGCAACTACGTCGCCAAGATAAAGACCTGCCCCAAGCTCATCATGCTCACCGGCGGCGACCAAAAAGCCGCGAAGGTCATCGCGACCCTCTGCGAAAACGGCCTCGGAGACCTCTCCGTCACGGTGGGAGAGAACCTCTCCTACGAAAACGAACGCATAACCTCAGGGACGGCCGCCGAGCTCGCCGGGCGCGAGTTCGACTCGCTCGCCGTCATGCTCATTAAAAATCCCGCCGCGGAAAACGCTCCCGTGACCCACGGACGCGACGACGCGGATTTCGCGCGGACGGAGGTCCCCATGTCCAAGCAGGAGGTGCGCGCCGTCACGCTCGCGAAGCTCGCCCTGACGAAAAGCGCCGTCTGCTGGGACGTCGGAGCGGGGACGGGCTCCGTGTCGCTCGAGATGGCCGAGTGCGCCGTCGACGGCGAGGTATACGCCGTCGAGCAGAAGGAGAACGCCTGCGAGCTCATCGAGGAAAACAAGCGCCGCCTCGCCGTCACGAACGTGACGGTGGTATGCGGCAAGGCGCCCGAAGCACTCGCGGAACTGCCCGCGCCGACCCACGTCTTCATAGGCGGCTCGAGCGGCAATCTCGTCTCCATCATGGAGGCCGCGCTCACTAAAAATCCCGCCGCGAGGATAGTCATAAACGCCGTCACGGCCGAGACCTTCGCCGAGGCGACGGCCGCGCTCGAAAAGCTGCCGGTGCACGGCGGCGATATCGTGCAGGTCAGCGCCGCGCGGGGCAGAAAGGCCGGGAGGTACCACCTTATGACGGCCATGAATCCCGTCTGGATAATAACCTGCGAGGGAGGCAGGGCCGATGCCTGAGGCGAGGATAGTATTCGCCGCGCCTTCGAGCGGGAGCGGGAAGACGATGATAACCTGCGGGCTACTGCAGGCTCTCAAGGAGCGCGGACTGCGCGTGGCGTCGTTCAAGTGCGGGCCGGACTATATAGACCCCATGTTCCAGGAGCGCGTCATAGGCGTCCGCTCCGGCAATCTCGACCTCTTTTTCTCCGACGCCGCGACGATGCGCCGCTTATTCATAAGGGACGCCGCCGGCGCGGACGTCTCCGTCGTAGAGGGAGTCATGGGCTATTACGACGGCAACGGCGTCGCGACCGACGAGGCCTCGACGTATAAGGTCGCCTCGGCGCTCGAGGCGCCCGTCGTCCTGATAGTCGACGCGAGGGGACAGAGCCTCTCCGCGCTCGCGACGCTCGAGGGCTTTCTCAATTTCCGCGCCGACAGCCGCATCCGCGGCGTCATATTAAACCGCACCACCCGGAACGTGTTTTCACAGCTGAGGCCTGAGATAGAAAAGCTCGGAGTCGCCGCGCTCGGCTTCGTGCCGAAGGATGACGGCATGGTCGTCGAGAGCCGCCATCTCGGCCTCGTCACCCCGAACGAGATAGACGACCTGTCCGAGAGGCTCCACGCACTCGCCGCAAAGCTCTCAGAGACGGTCGATATAGACGCGATCCTCTCCCTCGCGCGAAGCGCGGGGCCGCTTGAAGCCCCGCCCGAGCCGGAGCTCCCGAAGCTCCCGAAAACGCGCATAGCCGCGGCAAAGGACGAGGCCTTCTGCTTTTACTACAAGGACAATCTGCGCCTGCTCGAGAGCCTCGGCGCGGAGCTGGTATATTTCTCGCCCATACGCGACAAGGCGCTTCCCGAGGGGGCGCAGGGGCTCGTCCTCCCGGGCGGGTACCCGGAGCTTTACGCCCGTGAGCTCGCGGAAAACGCGGGCATGCGCGCCTCCGTCGCCGCCGCGATAGCGGACGGGATGCCCTGCCTCGCCGAGTGCGGCGGCTTCATGTACCTGCACCGCGAGCTCGAGGATATGGAAGGAGTTTTCCACCCCATGTGCGGCGTTATCGACGCGAAGGCGTGGCGCACGAATAAGCTCGGCCGCTTCGGCTACGTCGAGCTGACCGCTCTGACGGACGGCGGACTTTTCAGCAAGGGCGAGAAGATAAAGGCCCACGAATTCCACTATTTCGAGAGCGGAGACTGCGGGGAGGACCTCCTCGCCGAAAAGCCGACCGGAACGAGGAGCTGGAAGTGCATACACGCCGAGGGGAACCTCGTCGCGGGCTTCCCGCATCTGTTCTACGAATCCGACCCGGACCTCGTCGTCCGGTTCCTGCGCCGGTGCGCGGAAAGGAAGTAAGCCATGGCCAGAGCATTGATGATCCAGGGCACCATGTCCAACGCGGGCAAGAGCCTCGTCGCGGCCGGACTCTGCCGCGTGTTCAAGCAGGACGGCTATAAGGTCGCGCCCTTCAAGGGGCAGAACATGGCGCTCAATTCGTTCATCACGAAGGAGGGCCTCGAGATGGGCCGCGCGCAGGTCGTGCAGGCCGAGGCGGCGGGCGTCGAGCCGTCCGTTTTGATGAACCCCGTCCTTCTCAAGCCGACGACGGACATGGGCTCGCAGATAATCGTCAACGGAGAGGTCTGGGGCCAGATGTCCGCCGTGGACTACTATAAAGTCAAGCATAAGTTGGTCCCGGACGTCATGCGCGCATTTGACTCGCTTTCCGCGCGAAACGATGCTATAATAATCGAAGGAGCCGGAAGTCCCGCCGAGATAAACCTCAAGGACAACGACTGCTTCGTCAACATGGACATGGCGAAGCTCGCTAAAGCCCCCGTCCTTCTCGTCGGAGATATCGACAGGGGAGGCGTCTTCGCCCAGCTCTACGGGACGATAGCGCTCCTGACAGGAGAAGAACGCGCCATGGTCAAGGGCGTCATCATCAATAAGTTCCGCGGCGACGAGTCCATCCTCGAGCCCGGGATAAAGATGCTCGAGGACCTCATCCATATACCCGTCGTCGGCGTCGTGCCCTACGTGAGGCTCGATATCGACGACGAGGACAGCCTCTCAGAGCGCCTGACGAACAAAGAGGCGAAGCTCGTCGACGTCGCCGTCATCCGTCTGCCGCGTCTATCAAACTTCACGGATTTCCGCGCGCTCGAAGCCATAGACGGCGTCTCCGTCCGCTACGTCGACTCCACGCGCAGGTTCGGATCGCCCGACCTCGTTATCCTGCCGGGCACGAAGAACACCATGGGCGACCTCGCGTGGCTCAGACAGAACGGCCTCGAGGCGCAGATAAAGCATTTTGCTGACGGCGGCGGGGCCGTTTTCGGTATCTGCGGCGGCTACCAGATGCTCGGCGAAGCCCTCTCCGACCCATACGGGGTCGAGCAGGGCGGCTCGATGCGCGGCATGGGCCTGCTGCCCGTCTCGACCGAGTTTACAAAGCAGAAGACGCGCACCCGCGTCGAGGGCCGCTTCGGGAAGCTCGAGGGCGTTTTCGCCGAGCTTTCCGGCAAGCCCTTCGAGGGCTACGAGATACACATGGGCACGACCGAGAGCGCCGCGCCCGTCCTCTCGCTGACGGACGGAGTGAGCGGCGCCTCCCGCGACGACGGATGCCGGAGCGGGAACGTCTGCGGCTGCTACGTCCACGGCGTTTTCGACGGCGACGAGGTAGCGGGCTCGATGATACGCGCGCTCGCCGTCAAAAAGGGCGTCGATCCCGACGAACTCGGCAAGGTCGACGGCGCCGAGCACAAGCAGCGCCAGTACGATCTGCTCGCCGACACGATCCGCGCCCACATGGATATGGAGACCGTATACCGCATCTGGAGGGAAGGCCTGTGAACAGGATAGAAAACGTCGCTCCCGCCGACATCGAGAAGGAGAGCTTCGCCATCATCACTCGCGAGCTCGGCGACAGAGTCCTCGACCCCGAGCAGGAGCCCATAATAAAGCGCGTCATACATACGACCGCCGACTTCTCTTATGCAGACTCGCTCTGGTTCTCGCCGGACGCCGTGCGCCTCGCCAAGGAAGCCGTAAAAGGCGGCGCGACCGTCGTGACGGACACGCAGATGGGCTATTCCGGCATAAGCAAGAAGACCCTCGAGCGCTTCGGCGGGAAGGCCTGCTGCTTCATGTCCGACCCGGACGTTGCCGCCGAGGCGAAAAAGCTCGGCTGCACGCGCGCGAGGACGAGCATGGACAAGGCCGCCAGGCTCGGCGAGAACGTGATATTCGCCATAGGCAACGCGCCGACGGCGCTCATCAGACTTCGCGAGCTCATCGACGAAGGGTATCGCCCGAAGCTCATCATCGGCGTCCCCGTCGGCTTCGTGAACGTCGTCGTATCAAAAGAGCTGATCATGGAGACGGACGTCCCCTGCATCGTCGCGAGGGGCCGCAAGGGCGGCAGTAACGTCGCCGCCTGCATAGTAAACGCCATCCTCTACACGCTTGACGAAAAGCGCGGAGAATGATCCGGAAGGGAGCCTGAAAGATGGAAAACAGTTCTTCTTTCTTCTCGAACAAGGCCTGCAAATACTTCCCCTGCCATAAGACGGACGATCCCGACAGCTTCAACTGCCTTTTCTGCTACTGCCCGCTCTATATGCTCGGGGACAAGTGCGGCGGCAATTTCCGCTACACCGAAAAGGGCGTCAAGGACTGCACGGGCTGCACCGTCCCGCACAGACCCGAGTCCGCCGAGTACATAAAGAGCCGCTTCGGCGACATTAAAAAGCGCGCCTCCCGCGCGCGCTCCCGCAAGCCCGCCGGAGACGGAGAAAAGAAATGCTGATACTGCTGACGGGCGGCTCCGCCTGCGGAAAAAGCGCGTTCGCCGAGACGCTCTGCATGCGCTCTCCCGCGCCGCGCTTCTACCTCGCGGCCATGCAGCCCTACGGCGAGGAGGGCGCGATGCGCGTCGAGCGCCACCGCGCTCTGAGAGCGGGGAAGGGCTTTGAGACCGTCGAGCGCTACCGCGACTACGCGTCCCTGAAGCTGCCCGGGCGCGGGACGGTCCTGCTCGAATGCATCTGCAACCTGACCGCGAACGAGATGTTCGACGAAGACGGGACCATGACGGACCCACGCGAGCGCGTCGTCGAGGGCGTTAGGGCGCTCACCGCGCAGTGCGAGCGGCTCTTCGTCATCACCAACGACGTCGGCTCCGACGGGATGGACTACGACGGGGGAACGCGCGAGTACGTCCGCGCCCTCGGAGATATTAACGCAAGGCTTTCGGCCATGGCGGATACCGTCATAGAGATGGTCGCGGGCATACCCATAGTCTTAAAGGGCGAGATACCCGAATAAGGAGGGAACGGAAGTGATACTCGTTATCGGAGGCGCCGGAGCGGGAAAGCGCGGGTTCGCGCGCTCGCTCGGATACGCCGAAAATGAAATGACGGACCGTATGGAGACGGACGCTCCCGTCCTTTACGGGCTCGAGGAGATAGTCCGCGCCGACCCGGAGAAGGCCGACGCGCTGCTCGAGCCGCTCTGCCGCAGGGAGCTCGTGCTCTGCTGCGAGGTGGGGAGCGGCGTCATCCCGAATTCGCGCGGGGAGCGCGTGTTCCGCGAGAAGACGGGAAGGCTCTGCGTCCTGCTGGCGCAGAGGGCGGAAGCCGTCGTGCGCGTCGTGGCCGGGATCCCGACTGCAATAAAGGGAGAGCTCCCGTGCGCGCGCTGCTAGTTCGCCACGGGCAGACCTGCGGCAACGCTCTCGAGGAGTTCATCGGCAGCACGGACGAGCCGCTGAGCCCGGAGGGCAGGGAAGCGGCGGAGAGGGCCCGGAAGGACCTTTCCGTCAAAAAAGTATTCGTTTCGCCCATGCTCCGCGCGAAGCAGACCGCCGCGATACTCTTTCCGAACGCGGAGCAGATCGAGGTCCCCGGTCTGCGCGAGATGGATTTCGGCGAGTACGAGCGCCGTACGCAGGCCTCGCTCGAGAACGATCCGCGCTTTGTCGCCTGGAACGACAGCGCCGGGCTCGAGCCGCCGCCGGGAGGGGAATCCCGCGGGGACGTCGCCGCGCGAGCCGTGCCGGCGTTTGCAAAAGCGCTCGATGAGAGCGGGGAGGACGCGGTCTTCGTCGTCCACGGCGCCGTCATCATGGTGCTGCTCTCGGAGCTCGCCGAGCCCGCGGGGGATTTCTTCGATTACTGGACGGCGAATCTCGGCGGCTTCAGCGCCGAATGCGTCCGTGAAGACGGCCGCCTCGTCCTGAGAGACGTCAGGCGCCTGCCCTGAAAACCTCAATATGATCGGTCGCCCGCGGCGCGCGCCGCGGGCTTTTTTTGACGCTGATTTATGGAAATAACTGTTTCGGACGCTTTGCGGCTTCCAGCCGCAACTCTGACCGCACAGATAATGGCACATCGTGTGCCGAAATGGCAAAATTGTCATATAGATTGTAGTTGCCAAAAATATTAAAAGAGATTAAAATAATTCTGTAATATTTTGTGAAAGAAAGGAGTTCACCATGAAAAAGACCCTCGCTATCATTCTGGCGGTCGTTTTTGTGCTGGCGCTGTTCGCCGCCTGCGGGAACACTACCCCTGCTCCCACCCAGGCTCCCACCAACCCGACTGACGCGCCGACGACTCCGGATACTCCGGACACCCCGGATACCCCGGACACCCCCGACACGCCGGACACTCCCGACACTCCCGACAATCAGCTCCCGTTTGCCGTCGACGAGGTCGGAGTCGCGACCGAGCCCTATGACTGGCCCCTGCCGCTTACCGAAGACAGCGACACCGTGCTGACCTACTGGCTCACCAACTACAACATGCAGTACATCCCCCCCGACAAGACCTACGGCGAGACTGAGCTCCCCGTAGAGGTCAAGAACCGCACCGGCGTCAACGTCGAGTACATCCTTCTGCCGCCTCAGAGCCGCGCCGAGAACTTCGGTATCCTTCTCGCCGCCGACGATCTGTGCGACATGATGTGCAACAGCTCGATGTACTATCCCGGCGCCATCCTCTCCATGTTTGAGGACGGCTATGCCGAGAACATCGCCGACCACAAGGAACTGATGCCGAACTACCTGTATCAGGCCAAGTATCAGTATCCCGACGACATCGCGACCAAGGAAGCCATCTTCTATGACGACACCTTCGTTCCGTTCGCGACGTTCCTCTCCACCAACAGATACCAGTACAACATGGGCTACTGCATCCGTCAGGACTGGCTCGACAAGTTCGGCCTCAAGGCTGAGGACATCGTGACCTGGGACGACCTCGAGGAAGCCTTCAAGCTCATCAAGTCCGGTATCGACACCTGCGAGTTCCCGATGTGGGTCGCCGGCACCCTCGAGTCCACCGGCTACGGCCAGTTCAACACCTCCTTCGACACGACCGCTCAGATCGTCTCGATCTCCCTGCCTCCCGTGTTCGTGGACGGCAACGGCAAGGTCCAGATGGGCTGCTGCGCCGAGGGCGACAGGGGCCTCCTCGAGAAGCTCAACAGCTTCTACAAGCAGGGCCTCATGAATCCTGACTGGCAGTCTTACATCTACGCCGCGCTCTTCTCCGCCCGTACCTACGGCAACGAGGTCGCTTATCAGACCATGAGCGCCGGCTCCATCGGCGAGGCCGATTCCTACTCCTCCGACCCGAACTGCAACTGGGTCGCCATCCAGAAGCCCCTCCAGACTGCCGATCAGATCCTCCACATCGGCAACAGCGAAGGCAGGACCTCCGCCGGCAGCCTCTCCTTCTCCTGCAAGAACCATGACCTCGAGCTCTGCATGAAGTGGGTCGACTACCACTACAGCCCCGAGGGCTGGCCTCTCTTCGCGTACGGCCCCGAGGGTCTCGTCTGCGAGAAGGACGCCAACGGCAACTGGAAGAATACCGACTGGGCTCTCAACAACCCGGACCAGATCCCGCTCTCCGGCCTGATCTCCGTCTACACCGTCGGCAGCCTTGTTGAGGCCGGTATGGCTCCCTATAACGTTGCGATGCTCAACCCGAACGGCGAGGTAGCCGAGGCTGCGATCCAGTCCTGGACTTCCTGGATGGGCCAGCACTACGACAAGGCCGGCAACTATCCGACCGGCGCCCGCCTGACCGTCGAGCAGAACGAAGAGATAGGCAAGTATCAGGGCGACGTCATCACCTACATCGTCGAGAACTACTCCGCCTTTCTCGTCGGCAACAAGCCGCTCAGCGAGTTTGACGCCTACATCAATCAGCTCAACAACATGGGCCTCAGCGATATCCTCGCTGTGTACCAGGAGCGCTACGACGACTATCTGGCCGGCAAGTAAGCCATAGTCGGAAAGCAGACCAAACGACCGAAAGGCGGGCAGGAAATATCCTGCCCGCCTTTTTCCTTTGTCCGGGCCGTTTCCGGCCGATAAAAGCGCGATCGCGCCTCTCTTGTCTTTCCGTGCAAAAAAAGGGAAGACAGAGCGGCGCGTTTCTGTTATAATAAGACCAAAGAGAAAATGCCGGAGGCGATCCTTTTGGACGTTGAGAACATTATCGCTCAGATGAAGGTCGGGGAGAAGGCCGCCCTCGTGGCCGGCACGAACTCCATGTATACAAATCCCATCCCGAGG